>JAXDMH010000692.1:0-24417 GCA_034666225.1 Myxococcales bacterium | reverse complement strand
GTGGGTGGGCCCGCGGGAGGGCCTGGCCCTCCCGCGTAGCGAGCGCAGCGAGCGCATTACATATATCCGCCGCGACGGAGCTCTTCCAGACCGTGCTTGCCGTCCTGCAGGCGTCCCGAACGTTCGGCGATGTTCTTCAGCTTGCCGCTCTTCAGCTCGACGATGATCTCGTCGACGTTCTTGGCCGTGCTCTGGATCGGCGCCTGGCAGGGCGCGCAGCCCAGGCTGCGGTAACGCGTCCCGGTCCCCTGGTCGTAGTACAGCGACACGGTGGGGATGCCTTCGCGCTTGATGTACTCCCAGATGTTCAGCTCGGTCCAATCCAGCAGCGGGTGGATGCGCACGTGCGTCCCGGGCGCGAAGTCGGTCTTGAACTGGTTCCAGAACTCCGGCGGCTGATCGCCGACGTCCCAGTCGTTGTTCTTGTCGCGCGGCGAAAAGTACCGCTCCTTGGAACGGCTCCCCTCCTCGTCGGCGCGCGCTCCCACGATGACCCCGGTGAACGGCTCGCGGTCGGGATCCGGTTCGTACTGGCCGGTGGTCAGGTTCAGCCGCTTGCGTGGCATCGTCCCCTGCAACGTCCCCTTCAGCGTGTCGCGCTTCAAGATCCCGCAGCAGTCGACGCGCGACAGCTTGTCGGGGTGGCCGTCGGGCAGATGCTGCGTGGCCGGGAACGTGCGCCCTTCGCGGATCGCGTCGGCGTCCTGGCCGACGATCATCGTCAGCCGGTACTCCATGGCCAGCTTGTCCCGATACGTGATCATCTCGGGGATCTTGTAGCTGGTGTCGATATGCACCAGCGGAAACGGGATGTGGCCGAAGAACGCCTTGCGCGCCAGCCACAGCAGCACGGTCGAATCCTTGCCGATCGACCACAGCATGCACAGCCGTTCGAAATGCCGAAACGCCTCTCGGAAAATGTAGACGCTTTGCTGCTCTAGTTCGCTGAGGTGGTCCATTGAAGCGGGGGGACTTTACTCTACGGCGCGCCTGGGTGCTGCGCTAATTGGGGGCGGCCAGCAGCTCGCGTTCCGCGTCGCGCAGCGTCTGTCGCCACTCTGGATCGGCGGGGACGGCGGCCACGGCGCGCCGGTACAACTTGACCGCGTCACCGATGCGCCCCACCCGCCGAAGGTGATCGCCATAGTCGACCAGCGTCTGGTGACAACCGTCGTGATCGTGGCGCAGCGCCGCCTCGAACAGCTCCGTCGCACGCGAGCTGTTGCCGGCGTGGCCGTGCTCGACGGCGGCCTGGTGCAACGCCCAGTGATCGTCGGGCTCGACGGTCAGCGCCAGGTCGTAGGCCTCGGCGGCGTCGCCGTGCCGTTCCATCTCGGCATAGATGTCGCCGCGAATGGCGGCCAGGAAAAACGGATCGCCGCCCCGGTCACTGGCCGCGGTGATCGCCTCCAGCGCCTCCAGCGTCCGCCCCTGCTCAAGAAGCACCTGCGCCAGCTTGGCGAAGCCCAATCCGTAGGTGGCGTCCGTGTCGACGACGCGCCGAAACGCCGTCTCCGCCCCGCGCAGGTCGCCCGCCTCCAGATAGGCGTCGCCCAGCTCGCGCCAGCCCTCGACGAGAAACGGGTTCAGCTCGGTCGCCTTGCGCGCCACTTCCAGCACGCCCTTGTCGCGGGTGGCGTTCATCGCCTCGGCCAGCATGGCCTGGGCGATGCCCAGCTTGGCCGCCTGCGGTTCTTCCAGCGCGGCCCGCGCCTCGCGCACCGCCTGATCGGCGTGCCCGGTCTCCAGGTATTCGCGCGCCTGCTGCAACCGTTTCAGGGCGGCGCTCAGCGCCGGATCGACCTTCATCAGCCGTTTCACGTCGGGATCGTCCGGCACCAGCGCGCCCACGATGCGCAGCCCCACCTCGGCCGTCACCGACGGTTTGTCACCGCCCAGCGCCGCCACCGCCTCTGCCCGCCAGAACGCCGCCGTCGCCGTGGCCGCCGCGCCCAGCACGCGCCGCGCCCCCGCCATACCGGCCGGGTCGCCGCGCTCGGCAGCCAGCGTGAACACCAGCGCCGCGGCGTCCAGGCGCGCATCGTCGTCGCGCGTGGCCAGCGGCTCCAGCGACATGGCGTCCTCGAAGGCGCGCTCGGCCGTGGTCCAGTCGCCCGTGCGCACCGCGCGCATTCCCACCGTCAGCAGCAGTGCCGGCGTCGGCGGAACCGCCACCCGCAAGGCCGCCGCCAGCGTCTCGTCGATGTCGGTCTCGCGCCCGGCCCGTTCCTGCAGGTCGGCCACGTCCAGCCAGTGGTCGGCCATCGCCGGATCGCGCCGGCAGCGCTCGCGCGCCAGGGCCAGCGGATCGGACTCCCCGGCCGCGGCCGCCCCCAGCTCGCCGACAAGCACGTGCAGAAACCGCAGAAACGACGTCCCCACGCGATCGACGCCGCGTTCGCTGACCTCGACGACCGGCCATTCTCCGTCGGTGGAGGCGTCGTCCATGTCCAGCGCGTACCGGTGCGCGCCCCGCTCCAGGACCGGCCACAGCCCTGCCGGCCAGCTGTTCGGCCGCGGGATGCCGCTGTCCGGCTCCCTGCGTCGGGACTGGGCCTCGGCGACGGTCAAAAGGCTGATGTCAGAGCCCAGCAGGCCGCCGTCGTGGGCGGCATGAAACGCCAGGTAACCGGGCGGCGGCCGCCGGCCCATGGCCGTCTCCAGGCTGCGCGCGGTGCTGCGGCCCGACGGGGGATAAAGGGTCGCCCCCGGCAGCCCGGCGATTGCCCGCTCGATCTCGCCGAGCAATGTCTGAGCGGGGTCAACCATGCGCAGGGTTTAGAATGCCTCAGCCGGACAATCAAGCCCCGCGGACCGGCCTCTGTCCTTCCTCGGGTCGTCGGGGCGATTTCGTCAAAAAATGTAGGAGTTACTCTCCCCTACGACGCTGTGCCGCACAGCGTATTCAACAATGATTCTCGAATAATGTATTCTGTGATCCTAAAAAGGTTCCGCAAATCGGCAAACACGAGCGAAACTTTAGCGTTCGCTAATGCGCTGATGACTGGTTGCTCGAAAGGATAGGCAGGAATGGGGAGAATTTTGTTGTGCGACGACGAGGAGTCCTTGTGCCGCAGCCTCGGGCGCATCCTCCGTGCGGCGGGGCATGACGTGATCACGGCGGACGGCCCGGGCGGTCACAGTCGCCTGCGCCAGGAACATTTTGATCTCATCCTGACCGACATTCGCATGCCGGGTTTCAACGGATTCGAGATCCTGGCCGCCGCTCGCAACCACTCGCCCGGAACGCCCGTCATCGCCATGAGCGGCAGCGCCGAGATTCCCGACGCTGTGAAGGCCATGCACGCCGGCGCCCGCGATTTCTTGATCAAACCGTTCGACGTCAAGGCGCTGGAAGAAGCCGTCGCCAACGTTCTGCGACCGGCGCAGCCGACCAGCCCGACCGGCGATCCGGTCAGCTGGCGCAACAAGCACGCGCCCTGGATGCTGGGCAACGACGCTTCGATGCTGCCGGTGCTGGCGCTGATGTCCCAGGTCGCTGACACCCGCTGCACGGTGCTCATCACCGGTGAATCGGGAACCGGCAAAGAGCTGGCCGCGCGATCGCTGCACGCCGGGTCGGTTCGTTCGGGAAAGCCGTTCGTGCCGGTGAACTGCGCCGCGATCCCACCGTCGCTGGTGGAATCAGAACTGTTCGGCCACGCCAAAGGATCCTTCACCGGCGCCACCACCTCGCGCGTCGGCCGGTTCCAGCAGGCCGACGGCGGCACCATCTTTCTGGACGAGATCGGCGAGATGGAGATGGGCGTCCAGGCCAAGCTGCTGCGCCTGATCCAGGACGGCGAGCTTTACCCGGTGGGCGAAGAAACCCCGACCAAGATCGACGTGCGCATCCTGGCCGCCACCAACCGCCAGCTGGAGCGCGAGGTGGCCGCCGGACGTTTTCGTGCCGATCTCTACTGGCGCCTCAACGTCATCCCCGTCGAGATGCCCAGCCTGCGCACGCGGGCCACGGACATCATCCCGCTGGCCGAGCACTTCGTGACCCGCGCCAATGACCGCCACAAACGCCACGTGATCGGATTCGATCAAGCCGCGCTGGGCGCCATGCGCACCTACGCCTGGCCCGGCAACATCCGCGAGCTGGAGAATGTGGTCGAGCGGCTGGTGATCGTCAGAGGCTCGGGCACGCTGGGGCTGGCTGATCTGCCGCCCGCCATCCGCAACCCGCGCGACGTGACGCCCCTGTCGACGCCGATGCCCGAGTTGCCCAAAGACGGCACCGACCTGCGGGCCATGCTGGAAGCCGTGGAAGAACGAATGATCGGCGAAGCCCTGGAACGAACCGGCGGCAACAAGAACCGCGCCGCCGAACTGCTGGGCCTCAACCGCACCACGCTGGTCGAGAAACTGCGCCGCAAACGTGTCTCGCCGCAGTTCTGACGGTCGGGCCAAGCCGAACGGCGCCGATTTACTGGCGCTGCTGGGTCCCGATCAACGTCACGCGTCCGCCGGCCACCATGTTGCTTTGAATGGCCGCGAAGACGGCGTCCACGGTGGATGTGATCGTGATGTTCGGAATCGTCGCGGTCTTGATCGCGTACAGCGTGAACACGTACATCTGCAAACCGGGATTTTGCGGGCAGGGCCCCAGGTAGCCGTACCCCGTGAATCCGTCCAGGCCCGCACCGGTCTGGCGTGTCTGCTTCGAGCCCGCCGGCGTGGGAGGCATCGCCACGTGGTCGATGTTCGAAGGGATCGCGAACACGTCGGCCGGGATGTCCCATATCGCCCAGTGTTTCGATCCGGAAGCTTGGTGATTGAGCGTGATGGCGTAGCTCATCGTGCCGGCCGGGCCGGACGTCCATCCGAACGGCGGCGAGATGTTCATGCCCATGGGCGGGTTGCCGGCCTGAGCACATTTGTGCATGAGGGGAACATTCATCCCGTTGGTGAACGCCGAACTGGTCAATGCGAACGGTCCGCTGGGCACCTCAGCGGCGGTTTCCTTGGGCGCGTCCACCGCGAGCATGTCAACCGGCGCGTCGATGCCGGCGCCGCCACTGCCGACAGTCCCGCCGCTGCCTTCCATCGCCCCGCCCGATCCCGTCGCGCCACCGCTGCCCGTCGGTGCGGCGCCGCCGCTTCCGGTGCTGCCGCCCGAACCGCTGGCAGTCGAGCCGCCGCTGCCGGTTGACGGGGCGTTACCGCCGCCGCTGGAGCAGCCGACCAGCAACAAGCCACTGCAACCGAACAGCAATGCCGCAACAGACCGGGGAAAATCGTTGGACATGAGCACGCTCCGTCCGTCGGTTATGGCTGACGGACGGACCTCAAGTCAACCCGCGATCCGGATCGAGCGTGTTCAGGTCAGGCGCGGCAACGCTTCGGCCATACGTCTGATGCCCTCTTCGACGTTCTTCATCGACGTCGCGTAAGACAAGCGGACATAGCCCGGTGCGTGGAAGGCCGAGCCGGGAACCACCGCCACCTTGGCCGCCTCGATCAGGTACTCGCACAGCGCCAGATCGTTTTCGATCTTCTTGCCCTCGGGGGTCTTGCGGCCGATGAACGCCGACAGATCCGGAAAGGCATAGAAGGCGCCTTTCGGCTCGACGCATTTCACGCCGGCGATCTCGCGCAGGCGCGCCACCATCACCTTGCGGCGCTTGTCGAACTCGAGGCGCATCTTCTCCAGCTCGTCCGTGGGCCCTTCGATGGCGGCCTGAGCCGCCGCCTGCGCCACCGCCGCCGCGTGCGTGGTCGACTGTCCCTGCAGCGTGGCCATGCCTTCGATGACCGCCTTGGGGGCCATGGTGAACCCGACGCGCCAGCCGGTCATGGCGAACGCCTTCGACACGCCGTCGATGATGATCGTGTGCGCCCGAACCTCGGGGCTGATCGTCGCCGGCTGGAAGAACGTGGCGTCTCCGTACAGCAACGTCCGGTAGATGTCGTCGGTCATCAGCCAGACGTCTTTGTCGACGGCCAGCTTGGCCAGGCCGCGCAGCGTGGCCTCGTCGTAAACGGCGCCCGTCGGGTTCGACGGCGAGCACACAAGGATCAGGCGCGTGCGGGCGGTGATGGCCTTTTCCACGTCTTCCACGCGCACCTGGAAGTTCTCCTCGGCGGTCGTCGGCACGTTGACCGGGCGGCCACCCGCCAGCTTGACGATGTCGTTGTAGCTGACCCAGGCCGGCGTCGGAATGATCACCTCGTCGCCCTCGTCGACCAGCGCGTGCACGGCGTTGAAGATCGACTGCTTGGCGCCCGAGCTGACGATGATCTCGCTGGGATCAATGGACAGCCCGTGGGCCTTGCCCAGCCAGGTCGCCACCGCCTTGCGCAGGGGGACCGTCCCCTCGACCAGCGTGTACTTGGTCGCGCCGGCGTCGAGGGCCTTCTTGGCCGCCTCCTTGATATGCGCGGGCGTATCAAAGTCAGGCTCGCCGGCGCCAAAGCTGACGACGTCGATCCCCTGCGCCTTCAGCTTGGCCGCCTTGGCGGATACGGCCAGCGTTGGAGACGGTTCAACCACGGACAGTCTGCGAGCGAGCTTCAACGAACGACTCCTTTCAGATTCTTTGCCTTCAGGGCAGCGACCACGGCGGCCGGAACCATCCGCGAGACGTCGCCGCCCATCAAGGCAACTTCTTTTACCAGGGATGAGGATACAAAAAAGCTCTCCTCGCTGGTCATGAGAAACACAGTTTCGACCTTTGGGGCCAGGTGGCGGTTCATGTGCGCCTGCTGGAACTCGTATTCAAAATCCGCCAGCGCGCGCAGGCCGCGAATGACCACGCCCGCCCCGCGCCGCCGCACGTAATCGACCAGCAGCCCTTCAAAGGCGTCCACCTCGACGCGGGGGTCGCGCCCGGCGGCCTCGAGGATCATCGCCCGCCGCTCTTCGATGGTGAACAGCGGCGCCTTGCGCGGGTTCTCGGCCAGCGCCACCACCACCTGGCCGAAGATCCCCAGCGCCCGTCGCAAAATGTCGGCGTGCCCGTTGGTGATCGGGTCGAACGTGCCGGGGTAAACCGCCAGGGTGCTCATGCGGAAACGCGATCAGCAGCGGCGGCCAGGACGCGAAGGCGTCACGATCGCCCGCCGCGATAAAAGCTCAGCTCGGTGTCGCCGTATTCCCGCCGATCAGCCAGGAACAGGCCGCCCACCGAACCGCTGACGCTGCCGGGCGGACGATGGCGGCAATCGTGCTCGACGATCACCACCGCGCAAGGTTCCAGCAGTTCACGGCTGCCCAGCTCGCCCAGCACCGCCTCCACATCTTGCCGGTAGGGCGGATCAACAAAAGCCCAGGCAAAGCGCTGATGATCGGCGGCCAGACGCCGCAGCGCCGTGCCCACGTCGGCGCCCATGACCTGGCTGCGTTCTTCGAAGCCCAGCTCGCGAATGTTGCGGCGCAAGGCAGACAGAGCCTGCGGATCCCGTTCCACGAACACGGCGCGCCCGGCCCCCCGCGACAGCGACTCCAGGCCCAAGGCACCGGTGCCGGCGAACAGATCCAGAATTGCGCCGCCGGGCGGTGGGCCCAGGATGTTGAAGATGGCCTCGCGGATCTTGGCGGCCGTGGGGCGGGTGCGGGCGCCTCGTGGAGCGATCAAACGACGACCCCTGTCAGCGCCCCCGGTCAACCGCATTTGCGAGAATAGTAAGTACTCCCTTGCGTTCCGCCGGTCAAATGGCGGGAACGGAGTGACCCGCGGGAACGGAGTGACCCGTACGACAACCAGCCGCTGTGCGGCGCGGGGCAAGGCAATCGGTGATAGAATCGCCGACGCCTTATGTCGCGAATCGTTGCTTTCTTCGACGTGGACCGGACGCTGGTCGCGTGCAACACGGGGCGTCTTTTTCTGCGGGACCTGCGGCGGCGCGGTGAGATTTCCTTCCTCCGGGCGCTGCGCGCCATGGGCTGGATTCTGAAATATCACCTGTCGCTGATTGACCTTCAGCAGGTGGCGGCGGCCCTGGTGGCCCAGATGCGGGGCGTCTCGGAGAAGGATTTCGCCGACCACTGCCGGACCTGGGTGGAGGAGGAGATTCTCCCCTTGCTGCTGCCGGCCGCCCTGCGCCAGATCGAATTCCACCGCGAGCAAGGACATCTGCTGGCGATACTGTCGTCGTCGCCCAGCTATGTGACGCGCCCCATCGCAGAGACCCTGGGGCTGGACGAAACGCTGTCGACGGAGTTCGAGGTGTCGGACGGTCAGTTCACCGGAAAGCTGCTGGGCCCGGCCTGCTTTGGCCTGGGCAAGGTTCACTGGGCCGAAAAGCTGACCGCCAGCCGCGAGCTGGACCTGCAGGCCAGCTGGTTTTACACCGATTCCTACAGCGACCTGCCCATGCTGGAACGGGTCGGCCATCAGGTGGTGGTGAATCCCGATCCGCGGTTGCGGCGCGCAGCGAAGCGACGAGGCTGGCCGGTGCGAAACTGGAACGAGGTGCCGGTGTGAGCGTCTATTCAGCGCCCTGGTACACGCCGTCGGTGCAGCGCCTGCTGGATCTCGCGCTGGAGGAGGACGTCGGACGCGGCGACGTCACCACGGCGGCGGTGATCGACGAAACCCAGGAGGCCGAGGCCGACATCATCGCGCGCGAGCGCCTGGTGGTGTGCGGCCTGGGCGTGGTCGAGGCGGTCTTCATGCGTTTCGATTGGCGCGCGCGCGTCCGCACCAAGGTGGCCGACGGCGATCCGGTCGCGCCGGGAACGCTGGTGGCCACCGTGCGCGGACCCGCGGCGGCCCTGCTGGCCGGCGAGCGCACCGCCCTGAACTTCATCCAGCACCTGTCCGGCATCGCCAGCCTGACCCAGGCCTTCGTGGCGGCGGCGGGCGGCGCCAAGCTGCGCGTCACCGATACGCGCAAGACCGTCCCCGGGATGCGGGCCCTGGAGAAATACGCCGTGCGCACCGGCGGCGGGGCCAATCATCGGGCTGATCTGGCGTCGGGCGTCTTGATCAAGGACAACCACATCGCCCTGGTGGGCAGCGTGCGCGAATGCATCCGGCGGGCGCGGGCCAACGCGCCGCATGGGCTTCGCATCTGCGTCGAGGTCGACGACATGGCGCAACTGGACGAGGCCATCGAAGCCGGCGCCGAGGTCATCCTGGTCGACAACTTCGGCATCCGCGAGCTGGCCGACGCGGTCAAGCGCGTGCGCGATCGCGCCCCCCGCACCATCGTCGAAACGTCAGGCGGCGTGACGCTGGATCGCATGCGCGAGATCAGCAAGACCGGGGTCGACGTCATCTCGGTGGGCGCGCTGACCCACTCGGCGCGCGCGGTTGATCTCTCGCTGGAGATTCGCCCCGTCGACGAGATTCGGTCCAGCGACCGCGACCGCGGGTGATTTTCCCGCCGCTCACGTCGGAGCCTCTGACGGCGGCGCTGCCGACGCGCTGGCTGGGTCGCCGCAACATCGTCGTGGCCGCCTGCCCGTCGACGAACGACCTGGGCATGCAGCAGGGACGGGCCGGTGCGCCCGAGGGGCTGTTCGTGGTCAGCGACACGCAGTCTGGCGGCAAGGGGCGTCTGGGGCGGGTGTGGCATTCCCCGGCCGGCGAGAACCTCTATTTTTCGATCCTGCTGCGCCCCACCCGACCGCCCGTGGAGATCCCGCCGCTGACGTTGCTGGCGGGCGCGGCCGTGGCCCGGGCGGTGACCGGGTTCGGCGTGGTCCCACGCCTGAAATGGCCGAACGATCTGCTGCTGCCCGGCGCCTGGCAGGGCCCTCCGCGCAAGGCAGGCGGCATCCTGACCGAGATGGCCACCGAAGGGCAGCAGGTCGCCCACGTCGTGGTCGGCATCGGCCTCAACGTGAACACGCGGCAATTTCCCGCCGACCTGGCCGACAAGGCCACGTCGTTGTCGGTGGCGGCGCGCGGAAATGGAGAAGGCGATCCCGAACCGATCGATCGCCTGGCGGTCCTGGTCGCCGTTCTGGTGGCGTTCGAAGCGGCCTATGACCAGTTTCGCGCCGAAGGCCCGCGCGCCGCCGTCGCTCTGTGGAATCCATTCGCCGCGATAGGCGCCCGCTGTCGCGTGCGCACCGCCGACGGCAGCGACGTCGAAGGCGTCTCGCTGGGGTTGGACCCCGACGGCGCCCTGCGGGTTCGCGACGATGACGGGCGGGTCCACCGCGTGGTATCTGGTGAGGTCACAACATGACTTCCCTCGAGGCAGCGGTCCTGGGCCTGGTCCAAGGCATCACCGAGTTTCTTCCCATTTCATCGACGGCCCACCTGCGCATCGTGCCCGCGCTCCTCGGCTGGGACGATCCCGGCGCTGCCTTCACGGCGGTGCTGCAGCTGGGCACGCTGGCCGCCGTCATCGGCTATTTTCTGCGCGAGCTGGTATCCATGGTGGCCGCCGCGCTGGCCGCCGCGCGCGATCCGGCGCGGCGCGACGATCCCAACGCGCGCCACCTGCTGTACCTTGTCGTCGGGACGATTCCCGTCGGTGTGGCCGGCATCCTGCTCAAGCACGCCATCGAGGGTTCCTTCCGCTCGCTGTGGGTGGTGGCCTCGTCGATGATCCTGGTGGCGCTGGCCCTGGCCTTCGTCGAGAAGTCCGCCCGTCACGAACGCGGTTACGACAGCATCCGCCTGCGCGATGCGATCATCATCGGCTGCGCCCAGGCGCTGGCCCTGGTGCCCGGTGTTTCCCGCTCGGGCATCACCTTGCTGGCGGCCATGGCTCTCGGCATGCGGCGGGACGCGGCGGCGCGTTTCTCCTTCCTGCTATCGGTGCCGGCGGTGGCCGCGGCCGGCGTCTTCGAGTTGCCCAAGGTGATGAAGGCGCACATCGGCGCCGCTCCGCTGTTCATAGGCCTCCTGGTCGCCTTCGTCTCGGGCTATGCCAGCATCGCCTGGCTGCTGCGTTTCCTGCGCACGCGCACCACCATCCCGTTCGTCGTCTACCGGGTGGCGCTGGGGATCTTGATCCTGGCCCTGCTGGCCTCGGGCCGTCTGGCGGCCTAGCGCTCGCCGGTGCTGACGTAACGCTCGCCGGCGTCCGGCAGCAGCGTCACCACGATCTTGCCGGCACCCAGCTCGCGCGCCACCTGGATGGCCGCGAACACCGCTGCCCCCGACGAGATCCCCACCATCAGCCCCTCGCGGCGCGCCAGATCGCCGCGCATGGTACGCGCTTCGGCCTCCGTCACCTGGCGCACGTCGGACAGCAGATCGCGGCGCAAGACCTCGGGCACGAACCCGGCCCCGATGCCCTGAATGCCGTGCGGGCCAGGCAAGCCGCCCGACAGAACGGCGCTGGCCTGCGGCTCGACCGCCACCAGCGCGATGTTCGGGTAGTGCGCCAGCAGCACCTCGCCCACGCCGGTGATGGTGCCGCCGGTGCCGACGCCGGCCACGAACGCATCCGGAATCCGCTGGCCCAGGTCAGCGACGATCTCCGGCCCGGTGGTCCTCCGATGCACGTCGGGATTCATCGGGTTCTTGAATTGTTGCGGCATGAAGGCGCCCGGGTATTTGGCGGCCAGGGCGTCGGCCTTCTGCACAGCGCCCGCCATCACCTGGCGGGCGGGCGTCAGGTGGATCTCGGCGCCGTACGCGCGCAGCAGGGCCCGCCGCTCTTCCGACATGTTTTCGGGCATGGTCAGGATCAGACGATAGCCTTTCACCGCCGCCACCAGCGCCAGCCCGATGCCGGTGTTGCCCGAGGTCGCCTCGACGATGACCGACTGCCCGGGGATCAGACGACCTTCCCGCTCGGCCGCTTCCACCATGGCCAGCGCCGCCCGGTCCTTCACCGAACCGCCTGGGTTGAGGTGCTCGCACTTGCACAGCACGGTCGCCGCGTCGGGCCCCGGCAGCCGATGCAAGCGCACCAGCGGCGTGTGCCCGATGCGCTGCAAGATCGTCTCGTCGAACGCGCCGGTGGTGTCAGCGTCCGGTGGCGGCGGCGGTGATCCAGTCACGTCAGGTACTTCCAGTGACTATATAAAATACATTTGTGGCTGCACCACCGCGCGTTTGACACCGGATGCTTCAGCCCGATCGACGAAGTCCTGCAAGGTCACGCTGTCCAGAACCTCGACCAGGCGGGCGATGACGTCGTGCCACACCAGCGCCGGGATGTCATCGTCGCCGGGCAGGTCGGCACCCTTGCGGGCGGCCTTGCGCTCCGGCACCGGCGGCATGCCGTCCAGCGTGAACAGATCCTCGAGGGCGCCGCGCAACGCGCGCAAGATCTCTCCCAGATGAATGGCATCGGCGGGTCGGGTCAGGGCGTATCCGCCGCGCGGCCCACGCTTGGCCTCGATGATGCCGGCCCGTTTCAGGTCCTGCAGGATCTGTTCGAGATAGCGCAGCGGGATGCTCTGGCGGTCGGCGATCTCCTTGGCCTGCGTGGCCTGCCCGCGGCCGTGAAAGGCCAGGTCGTAAAGGGCGCGCACGCCGTACTGGGTCTTGCTGGTCAACCGCATCTGCTGCTACCGGTTCAGATCGAGTAATCCTCGACGAAGACCTTGGCCTCGCGCAGGTTGGCCATCACCAGATCACCTTCGTTGATGCCCAGCGCTTCCACCTCGCTCTTGGGCATCTCCACGGTCATGGGCGCCCCGTCGGCCAGGCGCAGCGACAGCTTTACGTAGCCGCCCAGGCGGGCCAGGCGCTCGACCCGGGCCACCGACACCTCGGGGCTGTCGTCGCCAGCCTTGGTCAGGCCCACGTCGTGCGGGCGAACGAAGGCGTGCACGGCTGTCCCGTTGGGCGCCTGCGCGCCACCGTCGGGCACCACCACCGCGAAGGCCCCCACCGACGCGCGCCCGTCCTGCATATGGCCGCTCAGGACATTGGCCCCGCCCACGAACGAGGCGACGAAGGGCGTGGCCGGGCGATCGTAGACCTCGTGCGGCGGGCCCGCCTGGGCGACGCGCCCCTCGTGCATCACCACCACGTGATCGGAGACTTCCATCGCCTCTTCCTGATCGTGCGTCACCAGCAACGTGGTGACGTGTCGCTGGTCGTGAAACTGACGCAGCCATTCGCGCAGCTCGATGCGCACCTGGGCGTCCAGCGCGCCGAACGGCTCGTCCAGCAGCAGCACCTTGGGTTCGATGGCCAGGGCGCGGGCAAAAGCCACCCGCTGCCGCTGCCCGCCCGAAAGCTGCGTCGGGTAACGCTCGCCCAGGCCTTCCAGCTGCACCAGCGCCAACAGCTCGTCGACCTTGCGGCGAATGTCGTCCTTGGCCATGCGACGCACGTGCAGGCCAAATGCGATGTTGCTGCGCACGTTCATGTGCTTGAACAACGCATAGCTCTGGAACACGAACCCGACGCCGCGCTTCTGGGCCGGCACCGTCGTCAGATCCTGCTCGCCGAACAGCACGGCGCCTTCGTCGGGCTCCTCCAGGCCGGCCACGACGCGCAACACCGTCGATTTTCCCGACCCCGACGGCCCCAGCAGCGTGGTGATGCGTCCGGCCGGCGCCGTGAACGTGACGTCAGCAACGGCCGGCGTTCCACGCACGGTGAACCGCTTGGTCAGATTGCGAACAACAACACTCATGCCGTTTTCCGAAGCCTCGGGCGCCCAGCTCGGTTGGGCGCGCATCATGACGGGACTCCGCGGCTTCGCCGCCGCGGGAGGGCTAGGCCCTCCCGCGAGCCCACCCTCCCTCGCAAGGTGAACCGCGCGGGCAAAGCCCGCGCTCCTGACGAAAAAATCAGCGCCTCAGGTGACATTCGACCGGCGCGCATCATGACGGGAGTCTCTTGCTTTCGTAAAGGCGATTGATCGCGTCCAGCAGCCGCGGGCGTCGCTCTGCCATCGGCACGCCTTCGGTGCGCCACTGCGCACGCTGGGCGCGGGCACTGTCAACCCAGGCTTGCAGGTCGCCCTCTTCGGGCATGACCGCTTCCAATCCTTCACGCACAAGGCCGGTCAACGCGGGCGCCACACCGTCGGTGGACACCGCGACCGTCACCCCGGCGCGACGAACAACGCCTGCGCCGTAGGCCGACGCCGCATCCGGATCGTCGACGGCAATAACAAAAACGCGGCGCGCCTCCGCTGCCGCCGCGACCTGACGATTGACCTCCGGCGTTGCCGCCGCCACCACCAACCAAGCCCCATCCAAATCGTCAGGCCGAAACGGCCGCGCCGCCACCGCCCACCCCTTCGTATCCCTCACCCGTTCAACGATCTCTTGCCGCAGCACCGGGGCGACCACCAAGACTTCCGCACCCGCCCCCGTTAACCCACCCATCTTGGCAGCCGCCACGGACCCGCCGCCCACCACGACCACCCTGCGTCCGGCAACCTTCAAAAACACTGGCAGAAGCGCCGCAGAATCCTTTTCGCCGCTACCCGCCAATGTTGTTTACCTTCTTACCGTAGTATCTTTTCTCCTGCTGTCGGCCACTCAGCGCCGCCAACGACGAGCAATCTACGGGGGTGGGCCCCCCCTGTCAAGTTCATCCATGGGCAATTTCCGACCTAATCACTGTACTATTATTATCGTCTGGACCAACTTCCAGACACTTAGCGAACGGGGTGTAGCCCACATTCTTTGTATTCGGGATCTTCCCACCACCACCGCCCGGCCCGGGGGTGCTCGCCCGGTTTGATGGCGCGCGTGCACGGCGCGCAGCCGATCGACGGGTATCCCTGGTCGTGCAGGGGATGGACGGGGACCTTGTTGGCGGCCGCATAGGCCCGCACCTCGGCCATCGACCAGCGGATGAGGGGATTGATCTTGCCCATCCCACCGTGCCCGTCGTCGAACTCCACCGACGGCGTATCAGTGCGGGTGACCGACTGTTCGCGCCGCAACCCCGTCACCCACGCATCCAGCGTGGCCAGCGCGCGGCCGAGCGGCTCGACCTTGCGGATGCCGCAGCACTCGTGGCGGTTGTCCAGCGACTCGCGAAAGCTGTAGAGACCTTTGGCCCGCTCCAGTTTCTCGACGGCCTCGCGCTGGGGAAACATCCATTCGATCGAGAGGCCATATTTGCCGATCACCCGCTCGGCGGTCAGGTACGTCTCTTCGGGCAGGCGCCCGGTGTCCAGGGCGAACACCCGCACCTGGCGGCTGACCTTCATGGCCATGTCGATGACCACGCAGTCCTCGACGGAAAAACTGGAGGCGATGCCCAGGGCGCCGCCGAAACGCTCGATCGCCCACGCCACCACCGCCTGCGGATCGCCATCACCCAGGCGGGCGGCGGCCGTTTCCATCTCGTTCTTGCTGGGTCTCATCGACGGCCAGTCTAGCAGTCAGCGCGAAAATGGCCCTCTGTTCGGGCCAGAATCGGCCGTCGGTTCTGGTGTATATCTCGCCGCCATGGACGCTCAACCGCAGCGGCTGAAGCGCGCGCTGACCCTCCGCGACCTGATTCTGTACGGGATCGTGGTCATCCAGCCGGTGGCGCCGATGTCTTCTTTCGGCGTGCTGTCGCAGCGCGGAAACGGACACGCTGTGACAGCCATCCTGATCGCCATGGTGGCCATGCTGTTGACCGCCATCAGCTATGGCCGAATGGCGCGCGCCTATCCCAGCGCCGGGTCGGCGTTCACTTACGTCGGTCAGGAGATCCACCCCGCGCTCGGTTACGTCACCGGCTGGAGCATGGTGATGGATTACATGCTGAACCCGATGATCTGCATCATCTGGTGCAGCAGCACGGCGCACGACTATGTGCCGGGCATCCCCCGGGTGGTGTTCGTGCTGTTTTTCTTCGCGCTGTTCACCTTGCTGAACCTGCGCGGGATCAAGACCTCGGCGCGATTGAACACGGGCCTGGCCATCGGGATGGGGATTGTCATCGCCGTCTTCTTCATCGCGGCCGCCAGATACATCTCGGGGGTGCCGCACGACGAAGGCTTCTTCTCACGGCCGTTCTACGACCCCGCGCGTTTCGACCTGCGAACGGTGCTGGGCGGGACATCGATCGCCGTGCTGACGTACATCGGGTTCGATGGCATCTCGACGCTGTCCGAGGAAGCGGAGAACCCGCGCCGCAACATCCTGCTGGCCACCGTGCTGACCTGCCTGCTGATCGGCATCCTGTCGGCGGTGCAGGTCTACCTGGCGCAGCTGGTCTGGCCGGCGTCCGAGCCGTTTCCCAATGTCGACACCGCGTTCCTGCACGTGGGCGGGCGCGCCGCCGGACACTGGCTGAACCTGGTCATCGGCGTGACCCTGCTGATCGCCAACATCGGTTCGGGGATGGGCGCACAGCTGGGGGCGGCGCGCTTGCTGTACGGCATGGGGCGCAGCAACGCGCTGCCGCCCCGGTTCTTTGCCGCCGTCGATCCCCGAAATCACATTCCCCGCAACAACGTCATCTTCGTGGGCGTGGTGGCGTTGGCCGGCGCATTCGTGCTCGATTACGGATTGGGCGCCGAGCTGCTGAACTTTGGCGCGCTGATCGCCTTCATGGGGGTGAACCTGGCCGCCTTCGTGCGGTACTACCTGCGCGAGACGGAGAAGAAGCTGATCAACCTGTGGCCCCCGCTGGCCGGGTTCGTGATCTGCTTCCTGATCTGGCTGAGCCTGAGCAGTCTGGCAAAGATCGCGGGAGCCGTCTGGCTGGCGGTGGGGATCGCCTTCGGCGCCTGGAAGACGCGCGGGTTCAAGAGCAACCTGGTCAGCTTCGAGCTCCCGCCCGAGGACGCGGCTTAGTCCTGGGCTTAGCCGCCGGGCGCTTTTCCAGCTCCAGCGCGCGCCACAGATACCAGCTGGCCACCGAACGGTAGGGTTTCCAGCGCGCGCCGTATTTTTGCAGCTGCTCGCGCGTGGGGAGCTTCCGTTTCTTGAAGGCCAGGGCAAAGCCTTTACGGACGCCGTAGTCGTCGGCGGGCAGAACGTCCGGACGGCCCAGGCGAAACATCAGCAGCATCTCGGCGGTCCAGCGCCCGATGCCGCGCACGGTGGTCAGGCTTTCGATGATCGCCTCGTCTTCCATCTCATGAATGTCATCCAGGGTGGGCAGCTGGCCCGCTTGCGTCCGCTGGGCCAGATCGCGCAGCGACAGCAGCTTGGCGCGAGACAGCCCCGCGCCGCGCAGAATCTCGTCGGAGGCGGTCAGGATCTTCTCGGCGGTGGGACCGTCGGGAACATCGGGGAACAGCGCGCGCACGCGGCCAAAGATGGTCGCCGCGGCCCTGCCCGACAGCTGCTGGTAGACGATGGCCTGCGCCAGCGTCGCGAACAGATCGCCGGTGCGGTCCATCCGCATGACGAACGGACCCACCGCATCGATGAGGCGCCCCAGCGCCGGGTCGGCCGCCCGGAGGTGCGCCACCCCTCGGCGTCCAATCGTCGCGCTGAACAGCGCCGAACGTCCCCTGGCCATGGGCGCGAATGCTAGCACTGCTTGCCACGCTGGCATCCTGATAGACTGCGCGCACCGTTGGTGGTCCCTTCCTCTTCCGCCCCTGCTGTGCCCGCGCGCTGGACCGTGCTGGACGTGATCCGCTGGACCACGTCGCGCTTCGAAGAGCGGGGCCTGGCCTCGCCGCGGCTGGACGCCGAGCTGCTGGCGGCGCAGGCGCTGGGGATCGGACGGGTGCAGCTTTACGTGCAGCACGATCGACCGCTGCTGCCGGCCGAACTGGCCACGCTGCGCGAGCTGGTCAAACGGCGTCAGGCGGGCGAGTCGGTGGCGTACATCCTGGGCAAGAAGGAATTCTTTGGTCTGGAGTTCATGGTCGACGCGCGCGTCCTGGTGCCGCGTCCCGACACCGAGACGCTGGTCGACGAGGCGCTGGCCTACCTGCGGGAGGATGCGGACGAGCCAGCGGGCGAGTCGACGCGCGAGCGACCGCCGATGAAGGTCGTCGACGTCGGCACCGGTTCGGGGGCCATCGCCGTCTCCATCGCCAAGAACGGACCGGGCGCATGGATCGCCGCGACGGATGTTTCGGCCGACGCGCTGGCGGTGGCGCGCGAGAACGCCGCCCGCCACGGCGTCACGCTGACCTTCGCGGAAGGCGACCTGGAGCGCCCGTTGACGGCGCTGGCGCCGTTCGATCTCATCGTGGCCAACCTCCCCTACATTCCCACGGCCACCATCGCCACGCTGGCCCCCGAAGTGCAGGCCGAACCGGCGCTGGCCCTGGACGGTGGGCCCGACGGGCTGGCCCTGGTTCGCCAGCTGGTCGCCGCGGCGCCTTCGCTGCTGAATCCGCGCGGCGCCCTGGTCCTGGAGATCGGCGCCGGCCAGGCTGCCGAAACCGCCGCCCTCATGGAAGCCGCCGGTTTCGTCGATCTCCGCCGCCGCCGCGATCTGGGGCAAATTGAACGCGTGGTCTCAGGGAGAAAATCGTCATGACGACCAGCGACGTTCCGGGACCAATGGCCGCTGCCACGGCGGGCGCGGCGGCCGGCGAAGCGGCGGTGGTGGCGGGGCGCGGGGCGCTGTTCATCGGGTTCGCCAAGGTCTACTTCATGATCAGCGGGTTCCTGCAGCAGGTGCTGCTGACCCGCCTCATCGGCGCGGCCGAGTTCGGTGCCTTCGGCGTCGTCAACAACGTCATCTCGATCGTGAACAACACGGTGGTGCAGGCCACCATCCAGTCGATCTCGAAGTTCACCGCCGAGGACGACCGGCGCGCCGACGCGGTCAAGCGGGCCGGACTGGTGATGCAACTGGGGGTGGGCACCGCGCTGGGGCTGGCGTTTTTCGTCGGCGCGCCCTGGCTGGCCGCCTTCGAGAACGCGCCGTCATACGCCAATTACTTTCGCATAGCCGCCGCCATCCCATTTCTTTATTCGCTGTACGCCGTGTTCGTCGGCTCGGCCAACGGGCTGCGCCGTTTTCGCACCCAGGCCAGCTTTGACGTCGGATTTTCCACGGCCAAGACCATCCTGCTGCTGGGCCTGGCGTTGCTGTGGAAGGTGACCGGCGCATTTGTCGGCTTCGCCGGCGCGGCCGTTTTCATCCTGGTGGCGTCCGCCCGGGTGATGCGATTGCCAGGTCCCGAGGCGGCCGCTCATCCGTTTCCTGCGCGCCGACTGGTTGGATACATGGGAGCGGTGGTGATGTATGGCCTGCTCCTCAACGTCGCCCTCAACTACGACCAGCCACTGCTGCATCACTTTGCCGGCGCGGTCATGCCCCAGGCGGCGGCCGGCGTGATCGCCGCGCACTATCAAGCGCTGCGCACGCTGGCGCTGCTTCCCTATCAAGCGCTGCTGGTGATCACCTTCGTGATTTTCCCGCTGGTGTCGCGCTCGACGTTCGCCCAGGACAGCCAGGCCACGCGCGCTTACGTGACCCAGACCCTGCGTTATGCGCTGATCCTGGCGGTGGGCATGGGGCTGGCCCTGGGGGCGCGCCCGGGTGCCCTGCTGGGAATCTTGTACAAGCCGGAATACGGCGAGGGCGCGGCGGCGCTGCCCACGTTGGTGGCGGGCGAGTGCTGTCTGGCCCTGCTGGCCGTGTCGTGCGCCATCTTGAACGCCGCCGGACAAACCACGGCCACCTTGATCCTGATGGCGGTGACCGTCGCGGTGGGTGGCGGAGCCGCGGCCGTGCTGGTGCCGCGGGCGGCGCTTGGGCGGCCCATGCTTGAAGCGGCGGCCCTGGCGACCACGCTGGGCAACGCCGCGGGACTGGCGGCGTCCGTCGTTTTCCTGCGCCGGCGCCTGGGCGGCAGTCCGCCCCTGCGCACGCTGGCCCGGGTGGGGCTGGCGGTCGTGGTGGTGGTGCTGGTCGGGCGGGTGGTCCCGACCCACGGCAAGCTGCTGGGCCTGATCGCCACGGCGGGGCTGGCCCTGATCTACTTTGGCTTGCTGATCGTGACCGGAGAGTTCGGCCCTGATGATCGGGCCAAATTCGCCAGAATTTTGCGCCGGCGCTGACCCGGGCTTACCGTCAAGGCGTGGACTGGCGCGCGCTTGGTGGTTCGATTCTGATCGTGGCGGTGGCCGCCCCGACCATCGCGGGCTGCATGTTTCCCGAACAGCGACGCGAAGAGGGCCTGACCAAGGCCGCCGTCGAGTTCAACAACGAGCTGCGCTGGGGCCGGTACGAACACATGGGGCGCTATCTCTCCAAGGAAGAATCGAAGGCCCTGCTGGTGCGCGGCCGCGATCTGGGCGAGGACTTCAGCATCGCCGAAAACGAACTGGCCCAGGTCCAGTTCCTCCCCGGGTCCGAGAAGGCCACCGTGGTCACCGAGGTCGCCTGGTACAACCAGCGCCGGGCCCTGCTGAACAAGTCGACCATCGAACAACACTGGGAGTGGACCGAAGGGCGCTGGATGCTGACCGACCAGCACCGCATCCACGGCGCCCGCTTTCCGCTCGTCCCCGAGCCACTGGCCAAGGCCGGCGACGCCGGCACAGCATCCCCGGTATCACCGCGACCCTGACTGCTCCCTCTCGATGAGTCACTGCGACGATCGCCGGGCCATCTCGTCGGAGGCGGGTTTGAAGGCGACGCGGTCGAAGTAAAGATTGACCGAGGTGATGCGGCCGCCCTCGACGTGCAGCCATTCCACGATCGGGACCGCGCCGGCGGGTGTGTCGGTGACGAAGTCGTAGATAACGCAGACGTCGGGACCATCGGTGAAGACCTTGCGCACGTCGCTGCGGACCCACACGGTGCCGACGCGGCGGAGGACCGCAAGATAAGGCGCCGCGCCCGTGGACGTGGTGGCGGGACCGGCGAAACGAATGTCCGGGGCCAACAGCAGCGCCACGGCGTCGAAGTCCTTGCGGCTGCAGCCGTCGATATAAGCCAGCGCGATCTCCTTCGGGTTGTCCTTCTGGTTTTCGATCATGATCGACCTCCTTTCCCATTCATGACCAGCGAGGCCCTCGAAACTGTGCGCTCCAGGGCCGGCGACAGGTCGAATCCGGCGAAATAATCGATGCCGATGAAGACGGTCATCTCCGCGGCCTGCCCGGCCACGAAACGGGCCACCATGATCGAGTGCCGTTCCAGCGCCCGGCCTTCGCCGGCGCGATAGAACGCGAACGCCGGCAGCCCGTTGGCCCGCGTCGGCACCACCCGGCCGACCGTGGACCAGTAGGTGTTGAAGCGCGCGGTGTGCAGGAACCCCATCACCGGCTCCTGGCCCTGGAACCAGACCGCGTGCGGCGGCATGGCCAGGATGACGTCGTCGCGCAGCAGCGCCACCAGCGCGTCGAGATCGCGCGTCTCCCACGCCCGCACGAACGCTTGCACCGTCGGGGGCGGTGGCTCATCCGCTGGCGCCGCCGCGGCCGCCACCGCCCTGCGCCCGCGGTGCAGCGCGCTCTGCACCGACGGCAGCGACTGGCCCAGCGCCGCCGCGATCTCCTCCGCCGGCCAGCCCAGGACGTCCTTCATCAGCAGCGCCGCCCGCTGCCGTGCCGGCAGCCGCTGCAGAAGGGCGACGAACGCCAGCGACACCGTCTCGCGCGCCTCCGCCGCCTCTGCCGGGTCCTGGAACATCCGCCGGTCGGCGGCCGGCGTGATCCACTGCGCCGTCTCCTTCTCGCCCAGGACGTAACTGTCGCCCGCGGCGTCGCTCTCCAGCTGCGGCAAGGCGCGCCGCCGTCGGTTGGCCAGCTCGGTCAGGCAGACGTTGGTGGCAATGGTGTAGAGCCAGTGCTCGACCGGCGCTGTGCCCTGATAGCCATCGCGACCCGTCCAGGCCCGCAGCAGCGTGTTCTGCACCATGTCCTCCGCCTCGCCGAACGACCCCAGCATCCGGTAGCAGTGGCGCAGCAGCGCCGGGCGATGGGCGACAAGGCGGGTCTGGAAATCATCTGGCACGGGCGCACTTTACCGCACGCCATCGAGTCAGGCCGCCAGCGAAGCGTCAGCGCGGCCCGGACGCCGACGGCATGGGCGCGGCGTGGCCGGGCGACTTCTTGGCGATGAGCGCCGCGACGGTCGCGCCCAGCAGCACCACTCCGATGGCCACGCCGATGACGAAGCTGCGGGCCGCCCGGTTGCGCGGGCGCGGCGCCGAAGGCGACGACGACGGCAGATCCCGCGACGACGGCTCGAGGACGCTGGCCAAGGATTCCGGCCCGGGCGTTGGTCCGGGCGGGCTGTCAGACTGGGGCGACACCGCCGGCGGCGACACCTCCACCGGCATGGTCTGCGACGGCCGCCCGGTCTGACGGGCCTGCGCCGCCTGCTGGACGATGTTGCGCTGGTCATTGCCGGTCTGGCGTTCTTCCAGCTCTGGAATCTCGTGAAGGCCTATCACGGGCGTCAGGCGTTCGGTCGACCAGACGCGCGGATCGATGAACTCGCCGGTGTGAAAGCGCGGCGGACCTTCGTTGGTTGACGACTCCAGATCGTCCTCGGACAGCGGGCGGGCCCCGGCCTCCTCGAAATCCACCGACGTGAACTTGACGATCTCGTCTTGCAGCATCGTGTTGATGATGCTGCCCGATTTCTTCGCTTCGCCCGACTGCGCGGCCACGTCGTCCAGGCACTGCCGCACCAGCTCGGCGATGTCGCGCGAGATGACCTTCAGCCCGCGCGAGTAGCTGTAATGGGCCAGCGCGTCCTGAAGATCCAGCGCGCTTTGATAGCGGTCCTCGGGGCGCCGGGCCAGCGACTTGCGGACGATGTCTTCCAGCTCGGGCTCGACCTGCGGGTTCTGCGCCTTGAGCGGTGGAATCTTCGCGTTGCGAACCAGCTCGACGGTCTGGTAGTCGGTCTCGCCGTAGAAGAGCCGCTTTCCGGTCAGCATCTCGTAAAGCAGGATGCCAACGGCGAAGATGTCGGCACGGTGATCGACCTCCTCACCGCGCGCCGCCTCCGGCGACAGATAGCTCATCTTCCCCTTCACCACGCCGGGGTCGGTGTTCTCCAGCTGGCTGGTGGCCTTGGCCAGTCCAAAGTCCACCACCTTGACCTCGCCCTGCTTGGAGATGAGGACGTTGGGCGGCGAGATGTCGCGGTGAACGATCCCCAGCGGCTTGCCGGTGTCGGGGTTCAGGAGTTCATGCGCATAAGACAGGCCCTTGCACATCTCCATGATGATGTAGAGCGTGTGCGCGATGGGGATGCGCCGCCCGATGCGCCGGCGCCATTCCATCAGCGCCTTGAGGTGCACGCCGTCGACGTACTCCATCACGATGAAGTAGGTGTCGTCGGCGTGGCCGATGTCGAACACCTGGACGATGTTGGCGTGCTGCAGAGCCAGCGAGAGGCGCGCCTCGTCCAGGAACATGGCCACGAACTTCTTGTTCTTGGTCAGGTTCGGAAGAATTCGCTTGATAGCGATGTTCTTCTTGAATCCCTGCAGCGACTCGGCGACACCGCGGAAGACCTCCGCCATGCCGCCAGCGGCTACTCGCTCGGTGATGCGATATCGACTGTCGGGCATCGTCGTTTCACCGGTCCGCGCCGGAAAACTATAACAGATCGCGCGTCAGAGCCAGGCCGAAGGCTCGATCGCAGAGCGCTCGATCGTCGAACGCCGATATTCCATTCGGGAGGCCGGGCTCTGCCCGGCCGGCCCACTTTGCGAGAAGCGTGGGGAGGGCCCGCGGGAGGGGGCAGCAGCCAAGGGTTTTACGGGGAACGGCTCGCTGCCGCTCGCGCTCCCCGGTCCCCTTCGCTCCGCGCAGCAAAGCTGCGCTGCGCTCACTCAATTTTTGAGCGCCGATATTATCGTCCAGAAGGCCGGGCTCTGCCCGGCCGGCTCACCTTGCGCGAGGCGCTGGGGAGAGCCCGCGAGAGGGGCCAGCAGGCCCCTTTCGCGCAGCGAGCGTCAGCGAGCGATCTAGTCTTCGATGCCGGTCGGAATCTTGGCTTCGGCTTCGCCGCCGCCCATGTCGCCCATGTCGCCGATGCCGCCGCGACCGGCCTGCTCGGCGGCCGCTTCTTCGCGCTCGCTCTGTTCCTTGCAGTCAATGCACAGCGTCGTCACCGGGCGGGCCAGCAGCCGGCGAAACGAGATGGCCTCGCCGCAATCTTCGCAGACGTCGATCTCGTTCTTGCCCAGGCGCACAAGCTGCTTGTTGATCTTCCCCAGCAAGAACTTCTCGCGATCGTGCAGACGCATCTCGGTGGAGAAGATCTCCTCTTCCATCGATTCGTCGATCGAATCGCGCCCGATGTTCCGTTCATGGTTCATCGAATAGGCCAGGGCGTTCTGGCTGGTACGGGCCAGACGCTTCTGCTCGTCTTCCAGAACGGTTCGGATCTGGGCCTTTTCCTTCTCAGTCAGCATGGTTGATCAACCTCGGCCATTTCGTTTCTGGGTGTTGATGGGAGGTGCTGGCGAGCCATCGTAGCGACCATAGGTACGAAACGCACCGTTGGACAGTCCTCGACGTTCGAGCGCCGCAACTTTAGTCTGGTCGGGAGATTTTTAGGAAGCCTTCTTCTCTCGAACCAGCTGCGGCCGTCCACGCGAGACCACGACGTCTCGGGTCACCACGCATTCGGTGACGCCGGTCAGTGACGGGATCTCATACATCACGTCCAGCATGACCTCTTCCAAAATCGCGCG
>JAXDMH010000691.1:0-2678 GCA_034666225.1 Myxococcales bacterium | reverse complement strand
CGCCGTTCCGCCGGGGCCGGGTCCGTACAGCTGCGGGCCGACGCGGACGATGTTGCCTTGCAACTGGAACAGGGCCAGGCGATCGATGATCGAGCCATCGGCGCGGACGTCGCCAGCTTCGTTGATGGTGAGGTTGGCGCCAGGAGCGGCGGTGATCTGTTTCCCCGTCACACCCATGACGGCCCGACCGTCGCTGACCAGCACACCGTCAGGATTCAGGGACAGGCGGCCGTTGCGGGTGAAGGCCGGCTTGCCGGATTGCGACGCCACCGAGAGGAAGGTCTCGCCGCCGGGAAGGATGTCGAGGGGGTTGTCGGTGGTGACCACCGCGCCAGGCGACATGTCGGTCCCAGTCGACACCACCGTCGCGAAGACCTTGTCGACCAGGCCGGGCCCCTTGTAAGGAGGGAGAAACGACTGGAAAGCCGGGCGGGTCGCCTTGTAGCCCGGCGTCTCGGCATTGGCCAGGTTGTCGGCGATGGAATCGAGCTGCTCGGCTCGTGCCGCGGCGGCGGCCATTCCTACATACATTCCATCAGCCACGTTTTTGTCCTCAGCCCTAGGCAAAGCAAGGAGAGGGCCAACCGAAAGTGTCGGGTTTCTGACCGCCGCTGACCGTCAATCGGTACAAACGACCCGGCAAAGATTGCCCACCGGCAATCTGTGAGAATTTCCGCGCCGGGCCCTCAAGTTGGGGCACCACTGCGCCGAAACTAAACCCATGCGCCCGAGGACCAGGCTGGATCCGGTCATCAAGCTGGAAGAGCAAAAAGAAGAGAAGAAGCTCTCCGAGCTGGCCGCCGCCGGTCGTCAGGTGAGGACCGCCGAGCAAGCGCTGGCCACGGCCAAGACGCTGGCGCACGCTGATCACCGCCGCCCGGCCAGCGCCATGGACTGGCAGCTGGCCGAGCTGGCCCACGCCCGCGCCCTGGTCGACGTGCACAGCGCCGAGCGCGCCGTTCATCACGCTCACACCACCATCACGACATCGCGCGAGGCCTATCGCCTGGTTCACTCCAAGGCCGAGGCGCTGCGCCGGGTGGCTGCCACGCGCGTCGAGGAGATCTTGCTGGAACGCGCGAAGAACGAGAACAAAGAGCTGGACGAGCTGGCCATCCAGACGTTCAACGGTCGTTCCCGCGCCGCGTGATGTTCGCCGGCGCGCTGATGTTCGTGCGGCGCACGCTGAACAATCGTCTGTCAGGACGGTGACGCGTGGCCGCGCCTGCCTATCATCCATCCGCAAGTGCCAGCGCCAGCGCCGACGCCGACCTCCGTGCGTTCGCCGTCGCCCGCCAGCGCATCACCCTGTGCATGATCGTGCGCAACGAGGCGCCCCGGCTGGCCCGTTGCCTGACGTCCGCTTTGCCCTGGGTGCATGAAGCCCTGGTGGTGGACACCGGATCCACCGACGGCACGGCGGCCCTGGCCCAGGCGCTGGGCGCGCGGGTGATTCATTTCGCCTGGTGCGCCGATTTCGCCAAGGCCAGGAATCACGCTGTCGAGAACGCCCGCACCCCCTGGGCGCTGGTGCTGGACGCTGACGAGGTCCTGGTCGTCGACGACGCCGACGCCTGGTCGCGCGCCGTGAGCCAGGAGCAGACGGCCGCGTTCTCGGTCGACTGCCACGACAAGCTGGACGACGGCGGGGTGGCGGTGGGGCCCATCTTGCGACTGTTCCGCCGCGACCTGCCAGGGATGCGGTACCAGGGTGAGGTGCACGAGCAGATCACCGCCGTGGCCGAGCGCCGTTACAACACCGCCCACGCCCGTTTCCTGCACATCGACCACGACGGCCACACCGGCGCCATCATGCGCGAGCACGGCACGGTCGAACGGAACCTGACGCTGGCGCGGGCCATGGTGGCGTCGCGTTCGAACGATCCGTTCGCCTGGTTCTGCCTGGGTCAGGCGCTGGAGGCCGCGCAAAGCGCGCCAGTGCGGGTGATCGAGGTCTACGAGAAGGCGCTGACACTGTTCCTGAAGGACGTCGCCGCCACCAATCGCGACGAGAGTTATCTGGCGGCGCTGTGGATCAACCTCACGCGCGCCGTGATGCGCACGGGCGATCGAAACAAGGCCGACCAGCTGTCGGCGCGCGCCGTGGCGGAGTTTCCGACCGCGCCCGACCTGCGGTTCTTGCGCGGGCGGTTGCTGCTGGAAGACGGGCGAGCGGCGGCGGCCGTCGGCGAATTCGAGGCCTGCTTGACGCCGGCGGCGCGCAGCTTCTTCATCCGACAGGATCCGGGCGCCACCTCGTACGCGGCGGAGACCCAGCTGGGGATCTGTTACCTGCGCATGGGACAGCTGCCGGCGTCCGAGGAGAGTCTGCGCCGAGCGATGGCCAGCGCGCCCGATCATTACCTGTTGCCGCGGTTGATGCTGGGGATGCTCCTGATGACGCGGGCGGCGCCGGTCGAGGCAGAAAAGATCCTGCGGGTCGCCGTGAACAACCGGCCCGACAACGCGGACGCCCGCCTGCAATGGGCGCGGGCGCTGCTGTCACTGCAGCGACGGCAAGAAGCCGAGGCGGCGCTGGAGCCGCTGAGGACCGACGTGCGAGCCGCGCAGTTGCTGGCGACGTAGCGGCCATTCCAAAGCCGATCGACGGGCGCTGGGGCGGCCTCAGCGGTGAACCGCTGCGTTGCATCTTCGTGCCAGATTTGGAATCTTTCAGG
>JAXDMH010000690.1:0-3485 GCA_034666225.1 Myxococcales bacterium | reverse complement strand
GACATCAATCGACGACGGTGGACCCTGGCGCAGGCGGCTCACCTCGTCGGCGCATAGCGCAATGAAACGATCGGCGACCGGCGCCTCGACCAGCACGCGTTCGGTGCGGATACAGACCTGGCCGCTGTGGGCGAACGCGCTCCAGACCGCGGCGTGCGCGGCGCGCGGCAGGTCGGCGTCGGCCAGCACCACCATCGCCGACTTGCCGCCCAGTTCGACCACCGCCGGGATCAGACGTTCGCCGGCGGACCTGGCTATCTCCCGTCCGGCGGCCTGGCTGCCGGTGAAGAAGATCATGTCCACCTGCTGGCACAAGGCGCGCCCGGTGTCCGCGCGGCCTGCCACCACCTGAAAGACGTCCGGCGGCAACCCCGACTCTCGCCACAGACTTTGAATGTGCAACGACGTCAGCGGCGTCCACTCTGACGGTTTCAGCACCACGGCGTTTCCGGCCACCAGCGGCGCCACGCAGTCGGCAAAGTTGTTCAGCAGCGGCCAGTTCCAGGGCCCAATCACCCCCACCACGCCGCGCGGGTGATGGACCACCCGCGCTCGTTTGTTGGCGAAGATCAGGGGGTGCCGCAGATCGTCGCGCAGGGCCTGCCGCCCGTGCCGCCCGGTATAGAAACGGGTCAATTCGCATGTATAAAACAGCTCGATCAGCTCGGCCTCATAGCGGGGTTTTCCGCTTTCAGAGACCAGAGTCTCGATGAGGCCGTGGTCGCCAAGCATGCGTTTGACCAGCCTGCGCAGCGCCTGGCCCCGGTCGGCGGGCGGCACGGCGCCCCAGGCCGGTTGGGCGGTCCGGGCCCTCTGCACGGCCGCGGTGACGTCGTCCGGGGTCTGGCAAGTGATCTCCCGCACTAAAACGCCTGTGGCGGGGTTCACGATCCGAAGCGGCTCGGGAGCGGACACGCACATTCTTTTACACCGAATGCTCACGGGGGCGGCGTAAACTGGCGGCCATGCAGCACCCCCTTGGATTGGCCTTATCGACGCGTTTCGCGTCGTTCCTGTTTTTCTCGATGATCGCGGCGACGTCGTGCGGGCGATCGGATCTGTTCAGCGCCAAGCACTGTCCGCCCAGCGAGCCCAACTGTGTGATCGGCTCGGACAATGACGGTGGCTCAGGCCCCGACGCGTTTCCGCGCGTCGACGGCGGCACAGGCGGACGCGGGGGCAGCGGCGGCACAGGCGGACGCGGCGGCAGCGGTGGCACGGGCGGGCGCGGGGGCAGCGGCGGCAGCGGTGGCATCGGCGGGACCGGCGGACGCGGCGGCAGCGGCGGCGCGACCACCTGTCCGCCCGGCAATCCCGAAAATTGCACCAACGGCCGCGACGACGACTGCAACGGTCGCATCGATTGCGCCGATCCGGCCTGCTTTGGCAATCGCGCCTGCATCACCATCGGTCAGGAGGTCTGCAACAACGGCCTCGACGACGACGAGGACGGTTTGATCGACTGCGCCGATCCCGACTGCATCGGCAATACCGCCTGTCGCCCCAACATGGGGATGGAGATCTGCGACAACGGGAAGGACGACAACGGCGATCGGCTGATCGACTGCAGCGATCCCCAGTGCGTCAAGTTCCCCGGCTGCCTGACCATCGACTGCACCGCCGACGTCGACTTCGGAACGCGGGCCACGCCCGATGCCAGCGTCACGCGCACGCTGGACACGCGACGGGCCACGCGCGAGTTCGCCACCTGCGCCACGCCCGGCGGTCGCGGCCGCGTCGGCCGATTCCAGCTGAACGCGCCCGCCGACGTTCGCCTGGATTTCAGCCAGCCGACCGGCGCCGCCCACGTGGTGGCTCTGTTCCGCGCCGGCGCCAATCAGGCCTGTGACCAGAACCTGGTCAACTGCGTCCAGGCCGGCCAGGATCCCAGCACCACGCGCACGTTCGCCGGCCTGGCCGCGGGAACGTACTGGCTGATCGTCGAATCGTTCCCCGGCGCCCCCGCCGCCACCACGGTGACCCTGTCGACGGGCAGCGCCGCCATGCCGGAGATCTGCAACAACGGCAAGGACGACGACGGCAACGGCCTCATCGACTGCCAGGATCTGGCCTGCCGCAACGACGCCGCCTGCACCACCAGCCTGTGCGTGCCCGACGTGGCGCTGGGGACGTTGATCGTCGACGGCCCCGCCAAATCGGTCAGCGTCGACACCCGCACCAACACCAACCGGTTCCACCCGACCTGCGCCGGCACGTCGACCGCCGGCGATCGCACCATCAGCTTAACGTTGCCGGAGGCGGGCGGCATCCTGGTCGATTACACGCAGCAGGGACAGCACACCTTCGCCCTGTTCGAGCTGCCGCCCCCCGGTCAGGCCTGCGACGCCAGCCAGCTGGATTGCATCCTGGAGACGCGGACGCAGTCGTCGTTCGCCATCACCAACGTGGCGGCCGGTCGCTACCTGTTCATCATCAAGGCCGCCAGCCCCAACCAGGAAGGACGGCTGGACCTGCGCATCTCGGCGTTCAAGAACCGGCAGGTGGAGATCTGCGCCAACGGGATCGACGACGACGGGAACGGCCTTGTTGACTGCGCCGATCCGGAATGCTTTGGCGTGGGCAGCTGCACCGCCTCGTCGTGCATGCCTGACGTTGACCTGGGGACGTTGAGCCTGGGCGGCGTCAAGTCGACCACCCTGGACATCACCACCGGGCGGGACCTGTACCAGACCAAGTGCGGCCGCGGGAACGGCAAAGAAAAGGTCGTGCGCATCACCCTGACCGAGCCGATGGGGCTGGGGGTCAACTGCAACGAGACCGGCTCGCAGGTGCTGGAGCTGGCGCAGCAGGTGGCGCCCCTGGATGCCTGCAACGACAACGAGGTCAGCTGCGGTGATCCGGAGGTCATTCCCTTCGGCTGCTCGTACATCATCCCCAGCCTGCAAGCCGGCCAGTACAACCTGATCGTCGAAGCCTTCCAGTCGGGCACCGAGGGGACCGTGCGCCTGACCCTGAGCGGCGAGCGCGAGGTGGTGCGCGAGATCTGCGACAACGGCATCGACGACGACCTGGATGGGGCGACCGACTGCGCCGACCGCAAGTGCGTGACCTCTCCGTTGTGCGCCAAGTTCGCCTGCCGGCCTGATAAGACGCTGGGCGTCCTGCCCCTCGACGGCAATCCGACCTCGGTGGCCGTGGAGACGTCGATGTCCGTCGACGATCAGCACATGACCTGCACCAGCGCGGCGGGCGGCCAGGACGCGGTGATCGACTTCCAGTTGCCGGCCAAGGCGGACCTGACCATCGAATGGGCCCAGGTGGGAAGCCACGTGCTGGCGGTCTATTCCAACGGCGGGGTGCTGCTGGCCTGCGACGCCGGCACGCTGGTCAACTGCATCGCCTCGGCGAACCAGACCACCGGCATGCAGCTCCTCAAGGGCTTGCCCGCCGGCAAGTACCACCTGGTCGTCGACGCCGACAAACCGGGCAGCGAGGGCGGCGTCGTCCTGCAGCTGTCCGGCGTC
>JAXDMH010000689.1:0-6602 GCA_034666225.1 Myxococcales bacterium | reverse complement strand
GCCTGCCGAAGTTGTTGCTGGGGGCGGGCGCGCTGGTGCTGGGCCTGGCCCTGCTGCTGACGCTCACGACCGCGGCCCTGGCCTATGCGCAGCGGACGCTGGCGTCGGGCACGATGCCGCGCTGGCTGGTGGTGGGCGGCATCGGCGCTTGCCTGGCGCTGACACCTCTCTGGCCATCATACGATCCCGTGCACATCGGGCTGTTCGGCCAAAGCGTGACGCCGCTGCTGGTCGAGCAGGTGCGTTTCGCGCTGGCTGCCAGCGCCTTGCGCCAGCGGAAATCGGCGGACATCGCCGCCACGCAAGAACGCCTGCGCACCACCGCCGCTGATCTGCAAAAGCTGCAGAAGGCGGACGTCTTCATCTTCTTCGTGGAGTCGTACGGCAGCACGGTGTTTCGCCGGCCGGCCTACGCGACGCTGATCCAACCGGCGCTGGAACGGTTTGCCGCCGAGATGAATCGCCACGGCCTGGTCACGGCATCAGCGCTGCTGGATTCGCCGACCTATGGCGGCGGTTCGTGGCTGGCCCACGCCACCTTCGCCGCCGGCGTTCCGATCAAGGACGGGCTGGAGTTCGCGGTGCTGCGCCAGACCGAACCGGCGCCGCGCACGCTGGCGTCGTTCTTTCGCAGTGCCGGCTATCGCACCGTCCTGGCGCAGCCGGGCACCACCCGCCCCTGGCCCGAGGGTGAGGTGTCGGGGTTCGCGCGCAAATATTATGCGTACGACTTTTCGTACCGGGGCCCGGCCTTCGGCTGGGCGACCATGCCCGACCAGTTCGTCATCGACTATATCCACCGCCAGGAGGTGGCCCGCGCCGGCCAGCCCCTGTTCATCGAATACGCGCTGGTCTCCAGCCACGCCCCCTGGAGCGAGCAGGTGCCGCTGCTGGACGATTGGTCGCGCATCGGCGACGGCAGCGTGTTTCGCACGGTGGCGCCGACGGTGTACCCCATCACCTGGCAGAACCTGGAGCAGGGAGGACCCGCCTACGTGGCGTCGCTGATCTACGACCTTGGCCTGCTTCAGCAGTACATCGTGCGGCTGGCCGACCGGCGGGCGCTGTTTGTCGTGCTGGGCGATCACCAGCCGCCGGGAAACGTCACCGGCAACGATCCGTCGCCGGCGGTTCCCATCCATTTGATCAGCCGCGACCAGGCGTTGATCGATCGCTTCGCCGGCGACGGCTACGTGGCTGGCATGAACCCACCGACCACCGGCGCGGCGGCCGGCATGGACACATTCTTGACCAGCTTCATCGGTCGGCTCAGCGCCGACGGCAAATAGCGCGTAACCACAGTTCGGTCAGCGGCGGCGGTTCCGCGCCGGCCGGCGGCGGGCGCGCAATGAAGCCCAGGCGCCCAGGGCCAGAACGATGGCGATGCCGACCGCCGTGGCGGGCGCTGTCGTGTTCAAAGAGCAGCTGCAGCCGCCGCTGGAGCCGGTGCGCGCTGGCGCATCGGCGGCGGCATCGACCGGCGCCGGCGTTACCTCCTCGGCTTGGGCGTCGGCCTCGGCGTCGACTGACCCGCCTTCGCTGGCGTCCGTACCGGCGTCGACCGTCGGCTCGATGCGCTCGGTGGTGCGAATGGCGAAGGTGAAGCCGTGCCAGCTCTCCGGTGTGGGGACCGTCCACGAAAAGGTAGAGAAGGTCCCGATGAAACGAATGGTGCCGTGCCCTTCAAAGCCCTCAAGGATGTCATCGGGGAGCTGTTTCAGCGACATGTCCGTGCCGCCCCAGAAACCCGGACCCTGACTGACGATGGTGAACGGCGAATCGAAATCATAGGTGCAGCGAACGCCGGGCTGACCCAGGCTGACGATGGCCATGATCGGATCCTTGATCGGCTCGGACAGCGTGACCTTGTAGACCTGGTTCACCCCGCCGGACAGCTGCAGGATGTCCGTTCCCGGTGGGGCGTTCTCCACGTCGGCGCTCATGTATGGCGCCGACGGGTTCCAGTAGTTGGTGCCGGCTCCGTCGACCTGGGCGCCGAAAAGATTGCCCGCCGTGCCGTCCGGATTGATCGCCGCAAAGGTGACTGTCACTGTGGAATTGTCAGGCAACGTGATGGTGCCGCTGGCCGTACCCATGGCCATGTCGGCCGTCATCCAGTCGACATAGCTGTAGACAGCGCCGAGAGACGCGGCCGGCGCCACCAACACCAACAGCGCCACCAGACCGGCGGCAACGCCCCGCCACCATCGCCCGGTCTGTCTCCCGCTGCCGATCACCGAAGACATGATTGTCATCGGACCAGCATCTGACGTTTCGCGGCCAGTGGCAAATTCCGTCGACCATGCGAGCCCTCCGTCCATGTTAACGTCGACCCGTCGGCCGACCATGAACGACGATTCGTGCCAAGCCATCGCCGCCCGGCTGCGACACGGGCGCCGCCCGCAAGGGATTGTGGCCGTTCTGATGCCGTTTTCGGCGCAAAGCGCGCCGGACCTCGACGGCCTGGTTGGACAGCTGGTGCGCGTGCAAGCAGCCGGACTGTCGGCGGCCGTGAACATGGACACCGGTTACGTACAGCGACTGTCCGCGCCCCAGCGCGCCGCGGTGCTGGCGCTGGCCCGCGACACCCTGACGCGCGCGCCTGACGGGGGCGGCGCGTTCGTGGCAGGCGCCTTCGTGGACGAAGGCGCGGGCTCGCTGGCTGACCGCTATCGGCGTGAGATGGACGCCATCGAAGACCACGGCGGCACGCCCATTCTGTTCCCCTGCCCCGACCTGCGCGCGTTGCCTGAACCAGAGGTCGTCGAGCTCTTTCGCCGCATCAGCGACGGGCGCCGGGCGGTCCTGCTGTTTGAGCTGGGCGAGATGTTCGTGCCCTACGGGCGCATCTATTCGCTGGCCACGTTCAGCGCGCTGCTGGAGATCCCGTCGGTGGTGGGGCTGAAACACTCGTCGTTGAACAGGCAGGCCGAATGGGCCCGCCTGGCGCTGCGCGATCAGCGACGTCCCGATTTTCGCATATACACCGGCAACGATCTGGCCATCGACATGGTGATGTACGGCAGCGATTACCTGCTGGGCCTGGCCGCGTTTCACCCGGAAGCCTTCGCCGCCCGCGATCGCCGCTGGCAGGCCGGCGACGCACGTTTCTTCGCGCTGAACGATCTGTTGCAGTACCTGGGTGCCTTCGCCTTTCGCCCCCCGGTGCCCGCCTATCGCCACGCCGCCGCCATGTTCCTGCGCCTGCGCGGCCGCATCGACTGCGACCTGCCACCGACGGGCGCGCCCACCCGCCCGGACAGCGACCGGGCCGTGCTGGCCGACATCTGGCAGCGCATCGAGGCGGAGCTGGCGTCGTGACGACCGCCGCGCGGCCTCGGCCGCTGGGGGCGATCAAGACGCTGGAGGCTTTTCGCGCCCACCTGCGCGCTGCGGGCATAGACCTCGGCACCGACGACGTCATCGAAACCGGCGCCGGCGCGCCGCTGGCGCAGCCGCATCGCCTGCGCAGCGGCAGTGTCATCGGCAACCGGTTCTGCATTCACCCCATGGAGGGGTGGGACGGCGACAGCGACGGGCGGCCCACCGACCTGACGCGCCGGCGCTGGCGTCGCTTTGGCGAGAGCGGCGCCAAGCTGATCTGGGGCGGCGAAGCGATGGCCGTGCGCCTTGACGGGCGGGCCAACCCCAACCAGCTGGTGATCAATGAAGCCACCGCGCCGTCGCTGCGCGCCTTGCGCGAAGAACTGGTGTCGGCGCACCAGGCCCGTTACGGCCGCACCGACGATCTGGTGGTCGGGTTGCAGCTGACGCATTCGGGCCGTCATGCGCGGCCGCGCAGCGACGGTCCGCAACCGATGCCGGCCTCGCGACACCCGATCCTGGACGGGCGATTCCCGGCGGGCGCGATCGTTCCGCTGATGGACGACGACGCCCTGACCGCGCTGGCTGCCACCTTCGTCGAGGCGGCCGTGCTGGCGGCGGATGCGGGCTTTGCTTTCGTCGACGTCAAACACTGCCACGGTTACCTGCTGCACGAGCTGCTGGGCGCGCACACCCGGCCAGGGACTTTTGGTGGCTCGCTGGAAAACCGCACCCGGTTTCTGCGCCTGGTGGTGGAAGGCGTCCGCCGCCGCGTCCCCAGCCTGGGTATCGGCGTGCGCCTCAGCGCATTCGACACCGTCCCCTTCCGCCGGGGCGCCGACGGTCGCGGCACGCCCGAAGACGCCGCCACGCCGTACCGTTTCGGCTTCGGCGTGCGCAGCGATCAGCCGACGGCGTTCGATCTCGACGAGCCGATCGCCTTTTGCCGCCTGCTGCGCGACCTGGGCGTCGAGCTGGTCAACGTCACCGGCGGCAGCCCCTACTACAACCCGCACCTGCAGCGCCCCGCCCTGTATCCCCCGTCCGACGGCTACGCGGCGCCCGACGATCCGCTGCGCTTTGTGGCCGCGCACCTCGCCGTCACCGCGGCCCTGAAGCGCGCCGTTCCCCAGCTGTTCGTGGTCGGCAGCGGGTACAGCTATCTGCAGGAATTTCTCCCCGCGGTGGCCCAGCACGCCGTACGCACGGGCGGCACCGACGCCGTCGGTATCGGGCGGCTGGCCCTGTCGTATCCTGACTTTCCCGACGACGTGCTCAGCGGCCGCCCCCTGGACCGCCACCGCCTGTGCCGCACCTTCAGCGACTGCACCACCGGCCCGCGTAATGGCCTGGTCTCCGGCTGCTTCCCCCTGGATCCGTTTTATCGGCAAAGGCCCGAGGCGGCCCGGGTCAAATCCCTGCGCCCGCGCGTCGCAACGGAATAGCGAAAAAAAATTCGGTCCGATGTCGATCCCGGCGCCCGTCCTTCGTCGGGATGATAGACGCGGACAATCAAACCCAAGGAGACAAGGTCATGCGATTCATCATCACGGCGCAACCCGGCAAGAGCGGCCAGCAATCCCCCGACATCAACGCCCCTTTCGACGAGAAGCTGTTCACCGCGTACATGAAGTTCAACGAGGAGATGTACAAGGCTGGCGTGCTGGTCGCCGCCGAGGGATTGACCCCCGGCGCCCAGGGTGCCCGCATCGAGGTGACCAGAGGAAAGCGCACCGTCATCGACGGACCATTCACGGAATCCAAGGAACTGGTGGGCGGGTTCTACATCGTCGACGTCAAATCACTGGACGAGGCGATCTCGTGGGCGCTGCGTTGCCCCAGCGGCCTGGGGTTCGACGACGTGCTGGAGATCCGCGCCCTGACCGGCGAAGCGGATCTGCCGCCCAAGCTGGTCGAGATGATCAGGACCGCCGCGCCGACGTGGAGCGCGTCGCTGAACAAACGATAACGTTTGCGCCGCAACGCGCCCCCCGGGCGCCGAGCCGCCGGGCCACCGGGCCGCCAGCCCAACCGATTCACGTCGATGGTATTCGGGCCGGATTGGTGCGACTGTTCCCAGCCACCACCAATTCGACAGGAGGTCCGGATGTCACGGCCGAATGCGCGGTTTGGGTTATGCGCTGGATTGGTCCTTGCGATCGGTTGCAGTTCCGCCGGAATCAAAGTCGCCGATCCGAACGGCGCACGCGACGCCAGCGGCGCCGGCGCGACCAGCGGTGACATGCCCGGCCTCAGCGCGGACGGGTCGGCGTGCGGCATCAAGACTTTCGGCCTGCGGATGGTCCCTCCCGATCTTCTGATCGTCCTGGATAAATCCGGTTCGATGAATCAACTGGCCGACGGAACGAATTGCTATGCCGACGGCGGCTTCGGGACCTATGTCTCATGCGGGCCGATGTCCAAATGGCCGCAAATGGCCGCGGCCATCAACCAGGTGGTCAAACAGACGGAATCAGCGATTCGCTGGGGCCTGTCGACTTTCCCCGACGACAACGCCGGGTGCGGCGTCAGCGCGACGCCGATCGTGCCCGTCGACAACATGAACGCAGCCAACATCGCCGCCGCCATGATGGGCGATCCCATCGGCGGGGCGCGCACACCGACCCGAACGGCGCTGGTGAACGCGGGCACATATCTGTCGTCGTACCCCGACGGCAATCCCAAATACATCCTGCTGGCCACCGACGGACTGCCGAACTGTGCACCGGCGGGCGTTTCCATGGGCGCGGCGGATGAGGGCGCGACCACGGCGGTCACCGACCTGGTGAACATGGGCATTCAGGTCTTCGTCGTCGGAATCGGCTCCCTGCCGGACGCCCAGGCCACGTTGACCGCGATGGCCATCGCCGGCGGGCGACCGCAAACCGCCGACCCCCGGTACTATCCCGTCTCCAGCACCGCCGAGTTGACCACCGTCCTGGGAACCATCGGCGGCATGATCGGCAAGTGTTCCTTTGGCCTGGGCAACCAGCCGCCGCCCGATCCCACCAACATCGCCGTCTTCGGCGACGGCACACGCATTCCCAAGGACCCCGGCCACATCAACGGCTGGGATTACGGCACCGGCATGATGTCGATCCAGATCTACGGCCAGTGGTGCGACGACGCGCGTTCCGGGAAACTGAAAGACGTCAAAGCCGTCTTTGGTTGTCCGGGCGTGGTGATTCCCTAGTCGCGGCGCGGGCGCGCGCGCCGTCGTTGCGGGCGCCCTTGTCTGGGCGGACCGGGGCCTCATGTTTCGGTCATGAGGCGGCGTT
>JAXDMH010000688.1:0-17250 GCA_034666225.1 Myxococcales bacterium | reverse complement strand
AGCCTGCGTTGCCCCTGCAAGGATCGCTGACCTACGGGCGCCTGATGTATTACATAACCAAGAGCCCGACCGGTCAGTACTCGCACTTCGAGATCGTCCGGGGCACGGGGCCGCTGGCCAGCGGCGGTCAGGCCCAGCTGAACACCGGCGCCGAGAACGGCAAGGTGGTCGTCAACTATGAGCCGGGCGACTGCACCAAATATTCGACGGTGGCCTTCCCCGAAAAGAAATGGACCTGCTACCAGTGGCGGTTCGACATCTCGAAGAACGACATTCACGAGTGGGTCGACGGAAAGTCAGCCGACGACATCCCGGTGGCGCTGGCCGGCTCCTGCTGGAAATCCCCAACCGTCGTCGACACGCTTCACATCGGCTGGGAGTCGTACCACAGCGACCAGCCGGTCGAGCTGTGGATTGACGACGTCGCCGTCAGCGATCAGCCGATCCCCTGCCCGACCGAGCCGCCGTCCAAGCCCTGAGCCAGCGTCAGCCAGGGTTGTCCGACGGCAGCGTGCTACGAAGATGATGTTCGGCTTCGGCTGAGGGTCGCTTCGAGGAAGGTTCTCCGCGGTTCGCGCGTGAACGATGTCCACGTCATGCGTGGTGACCGGTGCGCCTTGCGTGACGGCCGCCAGGGCTCCCACCAGGACAAAGTCGACCTGCTCCGTCAGCAGAATGCCGACAATCGAGGTCAGCGCTCGTGCTTCGGCCATCCGTTGGCTCCGGCGGCGAACGCCTCCTGGAGAGCCACCGCCAGCGCCGCCATGCGGTCGTTCTGTCGAAGGCGCTGCTCGGGCGACAGCCGCAGCATCTCGTCGATCAGCGTGAGGTCGACGCCGGGCGTGTCTTCCTCGACGACGTTCACCGGAGGGGAGAGAGCCGGAATGACCTTGTCGGGCCGCGACGTCACGCCGTCGATGCTACCACGACGACCAGTCTCGAATTCACTTCCACTGGGCGCCGATGCTCGAGCTGCCGTTGTTCGAGCAGATGCAACCCGGCTTTCCTGCGCAGCCGCAATCCATGGCCGGCCACAGCCAGACAATGCCAGAGGTGGTGGTGCCGCTGAAATTGCCGGTCAAGGACACCTCGGGAAGGTGGGTCGGGCCCGGGTCGAACGTCCCCTTCAGCGCCGTCACCCGGTAGTCAAAATCGAGAAACGCGCCGCCGGTCAGGGCGCCCTTGGTGCTGATGGTCGTCGCGAACGTCTCGTTGAACGCGCCGTCGCTGGTTGAATAGGTAAAACCCATCTCGACGCCGATCTCGAAGCCGATGATCCCGCCGTTGGCGGACAGTTCGCGGCAGCTGGATTTGCCCTGATCGGTCAGGCGAATGGTGAGATCGGCCGTCGGCTTTGACCGGTCGGCGTAGGTCACGACGCCGTGATATTCGGGATGGAGGGCCGAACGCAGGGCCTGCACCTCCTTGTCCCGCGGCACGCTGCACGGCCCGCCGCTCTGACCGCCGCTGCCGCCGCTCTGCCCGCCGCTGCCGCCCACTTGACCGCCGCTGCCGCCGGGCGACCCGCCGCTGCCGCCGGTGCCCGCGCCTTCGCTGCCACCGGAGCCGCCGCCGCTACCCGCATCGCCCTCCCGGCCGCCGCCGGAGCCCCCTTGCCCCGCGCTTGGTGGCAAGTTGTTCGAACCGCAACCGGCCAAAAGAGCGATGACAGCGATGAGAACGCCGATCTCGCTGCGCCCCCCTCGGGCTGTGGTGTGTGCGCTCATGATTTGTCTCTTCACGCTTAATTTCCGCCGCCGGTGGTGGTGGCTGTGGCCGTGCCGCCACCACAGGCAGCGCCGATCTGGCAATACATCAACCCGTCTGGACCGCAGTAACAGGTCTTGGGCGCCGGATCCGGACAGGCGCCGCCGCAGCCGCTGCTGCCGGAGCACTTCTCCAGCTCGCTGCAGTTGTTCGAAGACGGTCCCGCTGGCGCTGAAGTCCAGCCGTCATCCCAACCAGCGGGGATCGGCCAGGTCGTCCGCCCGCCAGATTCCGCCACGCAGGTCGACTTTGTGCCGCCCTGGATCGGCGTGGAATGGTAACGGCATTCCAACCCCGCCATGCACATCGCATCGGGCGGCGGACCGAACTGCGAGCCCAGCGACGGCGGCGGCGGCCAATCCGGGCAACCGGGCTGACATTCCGGCGTCACCACTTTCCAGGTCTTGGCTGGCGTGCACCATCCGACCACGCCACCGGCGCCACAACCGCGCGTCCAGCGGCACAGACGACCTGGCACCGAGCAGGCGCTGTCCGTCGTCGGTTCGGCGGCGGGGCAGCCGCCCACCGTCGGCCCGACGCCGATGGTGGGCGTCGTGGTCGGTTGGGCACCCGGTCCGACGCTGGTGGGCGGCGTCGTCGTGCCAGGTCCGACGGCTGACGGTGAAGAACCACCGGTGCCGCCGTCGCTGTTGGTCAATCCTTTGTTGCCGGCGCCCAGAGATTGTTCTTCTCGCCCGCAAGCGCTGGTTGCGATCAGCGCGCCAATGACTGTCCACAGTGAAAGTCGTCTCATGGTTTCTCCATTCGCGGTGCCGTTGTACGTTCCTGTCTTTCGATTTCGGAAAGAAGCGCCCCTACCCGCGGAGCAAGGACGCTTCTGGAGTGTGTTCGCAGAAACAGCGCCGCTTCAGCGCGGGCGCGGGCCAGCTGACCGGCGTTCCACAAGGCGGTCACCCTCAGCACCGACGACTCATCAATGAGGGCCCCGTCGGGAAAGACGCGCGCGTATTCGTCAACACGGGCCAGCGCCTGACCTGGATCGTGACGGCGGATGGCGGTCTCTGCGGCATGAAGCAGGACCAGCTCGCCGGCCAGCGGTGCGCGCATCGGCAAAGGTTCGGAAGGCGCCACCGGCGGCGGCGATGGCGGATTGGCCGGGCGCGGGGTGGCCAGCGCGACCAGCGGAGAGCCGATGCGCGTCTGGGCGCGAGGAGCGGTCAGCGGCAGCGGCGGCAGCGGCGACGGCGCCAGCGCGGTCGCCGCCGCGGGTGGCGGCGGCGTCTCAAGACGCGCCGGCAGTTCGGGCGGCGCCTGGCGCGCAACGCGGCTGCGCGCCAGCTCGGCGCGCTGGCGCGCCGGCGCCCTCGCGCGATAGGCCACGATGCCGGTTCCGGCGACGGTCGTGGTCACGGCGCAGACCATGACCCACGTCTTGGCGGCGACCGCGACCGACACGCTCGACGCGGACGCGCCCGCCGTCAGCGACAGGGCCAGGAACCGCACCAGACGGCGGTGCGCGCCTCGCGGCGGTTGATAGTCGGCGGCCGCACGCAACAACACGGCCGCGTCCGGATCGATGTCACGGAGTCGTTGCGGTTCTTTCATCGCTTCTTCTCCCCGGTCTTGCTCTCGGCCGCCAGGCCGGTTCGGCGCGCGCGGGCGAGAAAATCTTCTCGGGCGCTGCGCAGGCGTGATGCGACCGTGCCGAGAGGGATGTCCAGCACGACGGCGATCTCCGCCATGGTCATCTCCTCGACCTCGTAAAGCAGGAACACGGCGCGCACGTCCAGATCCATGGCCGCCAGGATCGTGTCGAGGACGCGCAGAGCGCGCCGTTTGTCCGAAACGTCTTCGGGAGAAGGCGCTTCATCGGCGACGTGTCCCAGATCGTCGGTGGTCACCTCGCGCCCGCGCAGCTGTTCGCGTCGCGCATTGGCCGTCAGACGGATCGCGGTCTGCACCAGAAACGCCTTCTCCTTGCCGAGCTCGATGTCGGCGATCCGCATAGCGCAGATCTGAAAGGCCTGCTGGGTGATGTCCTCGATCAGCCCGGAAGGGGCGCCCACGTTGCGAACCATCCGCGACGCCAGCTCCATGTGATCGCTGACCAGGCGGCGAAGACGCTCCGGCCCGCCGGGTGCCGCCGTATCGCTGAACGCGATGGGCGGCGAGCGGATGGGTTCAAGCGCCTTCGTCATGGTGGGCTACCTACAAATGGTTTTCGACCTCCGGTTTGATCACGGAATCGTCAGGCCCGTGGTCAGCGCGGCGGTCCAGGTCACCATGGGTCCAGCCGCCACGGGGATCCGCGGCATCTCGAAGAAGTAGTCGATTTGATGCAGGGGAAGCACCGCGCCGCCCTGAATCTCAAGGAACGTGCCGCTCATCGACGTCGGCGCCAGACGGAGCCGAGCCAGCAACCCGCCCGCGCTCCAGAAAGACCGCGCCGTCCGCGGATTGTCGACGGTGATGCCCTTGCCCTGGATCGCCCCCGCCTCGCCAAACGCGCAGAGACGCGCACCCAGATGAGAGGCAACGTTCACCCCCAGCGGACAGGCATCGACCGTCGCCACCAGCAGCGAAAATTCGGCCGAGCCGGGATCGCGCAGAACGTTGTTGCGCGCCAGTGACAAAGTGAGGCGAAGCTCCGGCGCCCGCAACGCCAGCGCCGACGGCGGCGAAGGCGGCGATGATGGCGTCGACGGCACCGGGCGGTGCTCGACGAACAGCGCCACCCCGGTCAGCGGCTGCGGAGGCAAAAGCCCGCTGGCCGTGATGCCGCCGCCGACAGCCCACGGCGAGGCGGTGGCGACCGGCGCCCGCGGTGATGAGCGGACCAGCGCAGCCTCCGGCGCCTTGTTGACGACAGCCGGTTTTGATGTGGCCTCTGCCTCCGCCGCCAGGCTCAATCTCACGGTGAGCGCCAGCGCCTCGGCGACGGGGCCACAGTGGGCGTCGGAGAAGACGCGCGGCTCGGTCAGCTGTGAACCGATCTGGCGCCGAACGCGGCCTTCGGTGCCAGCGGGCGTGTTGACGATCTCGACCAGAAACACCGGGCGCGCGCCTCCATCATTGTTGGGATCACCTCCACCGTTTTTCCTGCCCGTCTCGCCCGTCTCGCCCGTCTCGTCCGTCTCTACCAGCCCGATGAACTGGGCAGCCGAGGGACACGATGCCGGCGCGGAATAGGTGATGGCGACAGCAGCACCGGCCGTTGCCGATGCGGAAACAATCAGAAACGCGGCGACGGCTAGCACGGTGAACGTTGCACCGAGCAACGAGGATGCCAGTGACGGCTGCGCCACGCTTGCGCCCCATCCTGGCGAGTGACGGCAGGTCGTCTCAAGAAACTGATGTCCTCACCTGAAAACTGTCTGGCGGCCATCGCAAGCCACCGCGTCTCGAATTCCGGCGCATGCCGCCACCCAGACTGTCTCCTCCCCCATTCCCGGGCGCAAACGCGTGCATATAATGTTGTACAAGATGGATTCACCACGTTACGGTCGCTGCGTCGGTTGAGATGACTCCCAAGAGAACCCCACCAAAAGCAGCGGTTTCTCGCCGACGCGCCCCCCCGCCGGCGTCGGTGATGAGCCTGCGCGCGCTGCGGGAAAGCCTTGGCAAGACGCAGGGCGAGGTGGCGCACAACGCCTCGATGACCCAGCCCCAGCTCTCCCGTGTCGAGCGGCGCAGCGACCATCTGGTCTCGACCCTGCGGAAGTACGTGCGGGCGATGGGCGGTGAAGTGGACGTGATCGTTCAGATAGACGACCGGAAGATCATCCTCAGCGACGTCTGAATCTCTATATCGTGCAGGGTATATACCCTTGACGGTCTGGGTCCTTACAGCCTACCGTCTGCCCTCCGATGAGGATACTGGATGCATCGAAGGTCAGAAGCTCCTTCGCTGAGATCGTCGAGTCCGTCCGGGAGAAGCCTGACGTCGTGGTCATCATTCGCTATCAACGGCCCATCGCGGCGCTGGTGCCACTCCACCGGCTGACGGAGTCCGAACGGAAAGCGTTGGTCCATCTGACCGAGACAGCTCGGAGCCGCAAACCGCGACGACCGATCGGGGGCTGATAGTCCTCTTCAGGTCCTGTCGTCAGGGCTTCTCGGTGGATTTTCCCCGGTCGTTCTCGCAATCCTCGAGGGCTTCCAGGTCGGTTTTGGCCACAAGAACAGCCAATGTTTTTCCGTAACGGGTCAGTTTAATCCTCTGGCCACGCCCGGCGCGGGCTACAACATCCGCGAAGTCCTTGCGTGCCTCCGATGCTCGGATTCTTTGTGCCATCCGGGAAATTTAAAGCGAGCCCGCGGACGATCAAGCCCTCTTGATCACTGATTAAAGCTTCTTATAGTGTGCTTCTGATGTTGTACAAGATGGCCGACGGTTCGAATCGAACCCCGCCGGCAGGTTCAATTCCAGCGGCGGACATTCGAAACGTCGCGGAGCCGAGGCCGCTGATCCTGATCATCGAGGACGACTTTGCCCTCCGCCGGTCGCTGGCCGAGTACCTGTCTTTCGAGGGGTATGACGTCGAATGCGCCGCTGACGGTCTCGAAGGCTTGAGGCGTCTGGAGGTGGCGACGCAGCGCCGACCCTCCGTCATCTTGCTGGACATGATCATGCCGCACATGAACGGCCTGGAATTCTGTGCGCAGCAAAAACTGTCGCCGACCCTGCCCAAGATTCCCATCATCGCCGTGACGGGCGAACGGCTCGGCCAGCAAGACGTCAGCTCGCTGGGTCTTCACCGCGCCTTCACCAAGCCGCTGGATCTGGCCAAGTTGATGGAGACGATCCGAGGGTTGGTCCCCGAGACCGCGCCCCAGAACGCCCGTTAGGAGCACCCGACAGAAGCGCCGCTCGAAGCGACCGACTTACGTTATCGGCGTGACGCCCGTGAAGCGGCTGTCGCCCCACCCGTCCATGGGGACGCCGACGGCATTTGCCAGCGCCGCCAGCAGCTTGTTGTGCGCCTCCGCCTTCAGCTCCAGCAGGCGCCCGGTCTTGATCCCCATGTTGGCGCCGGCGGCGACGACGATCGGCATCTTGAGGACAGAGTGGCCAAAGCCGCTGTTCAGCGAGTTGAGGAACAGGACCACGGTGTTGTCCAGCATGGTGCCGTTTCCTTCGGGCACGCTGCTCAGCTTGTCCAGGAGTCGGGCCACCTTGCTGTGGAACCACTTCTCGGTGTTGATCTTGTCGACGTTGTTCGTGCCCGGACGGTGGGCGATGTCGTGCTTGTGACGGGTGGGAAACTCGATTCCCTTCTGCATGATGCCCAGCCACGGGAAGTAGATGTTGTAGTCCTCGCCGTCGCCGATGGCGAACGTGGCGACGCGGGTCAATCCGCAGGCCATGGCCGCCGTCATGAGATCGATCTCGGCGTCGACCAGGGCCGGGAAATTCTCGATCGGCTTGAAATCAACGGTGGTGGGCACGGTCGGCTGCGTGCACGAACTGCCGATGGGCGTCACCACCATCTGCTTTTCGATGTTGCGGACCGCGTCCATGTGCAGCTGGATCTTCTGGCGGTCGTCAGTGCCCAGCCGTTTGGCCTGGCGCCCGAGCGCGACGCCCACATAGTCCAGCACGCTTTGCCGGGTCTTCTGCAGCTTGACCAGCGCCGGGTCCGGACCGGCGTTGCCCACGCTGCGTCCCTGAAACAGGCTGGTCAGCAGGCGGTGGGGATCGCTCTCCGCGCTAACCGGGGCCTTGTTGCCGGTCCATGACAGCGTGGCGAACCCGGTTCCATCTCGACCCCAGGCGCGAACGCTGAGCACGGGGAACGGCAACGGCGCCTGGCCCTTGGCCATGGCCTGGTCGTTGAAAGCCTTGCCGATGAACTGATCGATCGAGATCGACGAGGCCAGGGCCAGGCCCGGTCCACCCTGGTCGTGGGGCGGATCGCCCGTGGCCAGCTTGGTGGCGGTGAGGATGGCGCCGAAGTTGTGGTGGGCGTCGCCGTTGCCGCCAAACGGGTTGCCCTCGGACCAGACGCGCATGTCGATGCCCCTTGGATAAAGGAGCTTCGCCTTGTGCGCCTCCAGCGGCGAGCCGATCTCGGCCAGGGCCAGGCTGCCGTCGGCGGCGACGCTGGGCCAGAATGAGTTTTCGATGGTGCCGTTGCCCACCACCACGAAGATGATCCGCTTGGGAAACTGGGGCGTGTCGCCCAGGGCGGGCACCTCGTTCAGAAGCGGCAACAAGAGACCAGACGCACCAGTGGCCTTCAGCAGCGCCCGTCGGGAAAAGCGTGTCATGGTGTCAGGCCCTCACCTTCGGCGGCCGCACGATGCGAAAATGGCAACGTGCGCGTGATTTCGACGATCAGATCTCGGGTGTTCGAGCCCGACTGTTCATAGAACGATTTCAGGTGCTGGGCCGCGGCGGCATCGGCGTCCTGCTCGAAGCGATCCAGCGCATAGCGCAACCACTGTCGCGTGAAGCAATCACGGACGGCAGGCGAGGCTGCCAGGGCCGCCACCAGCCCGTTGGCGTCGGTGAAGTCCACCTTGGCGCCGTCCAGGCTGATGTTGCCGGTCGAGTCGATGTTCTGACCGCCGTCGTTCTTGCGATAGTTGCCGGCGCCGTCAAAGTGCTCGAACCCGTATCCGATGAAGTCGAGGGTGTCGTGGCAGGCGGCGCAGGTGGGGTTCGCCCGGTGTTCGGCCATCTGCTGGCGCAGCGTCTTGGTGGGATCCAGCGTCCCCAGATCGGGCACCGCGTCCGGCGGCGGCGGCGGGATGGTCGAGCAGAGCAGCCGGTTGAGAATGAACTTGCCCCGGCGCACCGGCGACGTTCGGTAGGAGTTTCCTTTGACGGCCATGACCGAGCCCTGGGTGAGGAGGCCCAGCCGTCCCGTGCTGGACAGATCGGCGCGACCGGTGCCGTCGGGCACGACGCCGTAATACTTGGCCAGGTTGCTGTCGACGTAGGTGTACCGCGCGGTCAGCAGATTGGTCAGCGTGGGCGTCGCGCCGCGCAGGACGTCGCGCGAGAACGCCACTGTCTCGGCGCGCATCGACGCCAGCAGTTCGGGCTTGAACGTCGGGTAGACCGCGGTGTCCTTCAAGGACGTCGACAGCGGACCCAGCTCCAGCCATTGCGTGATGAAATCCGCCAGCACCTGGTCGGCGCGTGGATCGGCGAGCAGGCGTTTGGCCTGGGCGGAGACCTGATCGGGCGTGGTCAGGTGGCTGGCGTCGGCGGCCGCGATCAGGGTGTCGTCGGGCATCGACTTCCAGATAAAGTACGAAAGACGTGAGGCAATTTCGTAATTGTCGAACTTGACCAGGCCTCCGTCGACCTGGGGCGCGGCCAGCCCGCGCTCCCAGCGGTAGAGGAATCCTGGCGATTGAAGGATCGCGCCGACGACGATGCCCAGCGCATCCTGAAAGCCGTACTTCATCGCGGGGTCGGTGCGCAGCTTTGTATAAAGGTCGACCAGATCGCCGACCTCGGCGCTGTCCAGCGGGCGGCGATAGGCGCGCTTGCCAAAGCTGGCGATGAAACCGCTGGCACAGGCGGTTTCGTCGGTCCCCGTGCAGGCCGCCTGGGTGCCCGGTTGCTTGGTGCCCAGGGCGGTCAGCGTCGCCTCTGACAGGTCCATGAATCGCTTCACTTCCAGATCCGACACGGTCCCTGGCAGCGAGAAGGCCAGCGGGATGGCGTTGTCGTCGGGGACGTCCAGCGTGGAGGTGAACCCTGCCGGCAACGCGGGGAACAGATCGCGCAGCGTGTTGCTCAGCTCTTGCCGGCTGAGGCGGCGCATCGCCGTGGGACCGGCCGTCGCGCCGGCGGGCGCTTTGCCGTCTGGCTTGGCCGTCGGCGGGGTCGTGGAGGGATTTCCCGTCGGGGGGTTCCCACCGCCTGGGTCGCTGCCGACCGGATAACCGCCGATCGAGCCAACGCACGCTCCCAACTGGACAACGCCCATCCCCAGACACGCCCCCAGCGCCACTGCCTTAAAGTGTGCGTGCAAGGCAAACCTCCAGAAGCGGTCCGACCAATCTCGCTTTGAGCAACCAACATCGGTCTTTCAAAGCGCCCAGATGAATCGAAGCAGGGTCGATCATCTGTGGGTTAGATAGAAGACGGAAAAAGTGCGTCGGGCAGGCAGACAAAACCAAGACGGCGGCACCGGTCTTGAGGTCTCGGCGGATGATTTCCGCTTCTTGATGACGCGTCCGGCGTGGGGGCCGGGCTAACGCAGGCGCACGCGGCAGAGGCGCCAGTCCGGCATCACGTCAGCGCCGATGCCACGATAGAAATCAATGGCCGCGGTGTTCCAGTCCAGCACCGCCCATTCCAGTCGCCCGGCGCCGCGGGTCTCGGCGATGCGCCGAACCTCGGCCAGCAGCGCGCGCCCCACCCCTTGTCGGCGGTGGCTCTGCAGAACGAACAGATCTTCCAGGTAGATCCCGGGCCGGGTCAGAAAAGTCGAGAAATTGGTGAAGAACAGCGCGAAGCCGATCGCGACCCCGCCCTGCTCCGCCAGCAGCGCCTCGGCGACGGGACGCCCGCCGGGGGCGGGGTCGCCGCCAAACAGGTGCTGCCGCAGCGCGGTCGCGCTGCCGGTGACGCCGTCTTCCAGATGTTCAAAGCGCGCCAGCGCCTGGATGAGTTCGAAAAGGGTTTGCTCGTCACCGGCCACAGCCGGACGGATCGAAAACGGGGACATGGGCGCAGCCTATGTCCGAATCGGAACTTTGCGTCATCAAATCACCCGCGGGCAGGGCGCGCGCGCAAGAACGCCGACACCTTTCGTTCTTTAGGGCGTTAGTGCTGGGCGTCCTGAACGAAAGGAGATGATCATGAAGGCTGCGATCAGAGCCATTCCGGCAGTCGATCCAGTGTTCCCAGTGTTCCCAGTGTTGCCAGTGTCGGCAGTGTTGGCGATGGTTGTCGGGTTTTCTGCCTGCGCTTCCAGTCAACTGCGCGATGCGACAGCCACTGTCGACACGACTGTCCCGGAAAAACTGCAGCCATCGAATGGGACCACCCTGCTGATGCGCCTTCACGCAGAAGGAGCGCAGATCTACGTCTGCAAAGAAACGGGACACACGGAGGCCGGCGCCAGCAAATACGCGTGGGTCTTGCAAGGGCCGAAAGCCAAGCTGTACGACCAGTCGGGCCACCTGGCGGCCACCCACTTTGCCGGCCCCACCTGGAAATCGGCGGTCGACGGCAGCGCGGTGGTCGGGAAAAAAATCCAGGATTCTCCGGCGCCCGTGGCTGGCGCCATACCGTGGCTGTTACTCAAGACCGCGTCGACCACGGGCCAGGGACAATTCTCGTCGGTGGTCGCCATCCAGCGCGTCGCCACCGAAGGGGGAACCAGCCCGACGGAAGAGTGCGCTGCCGCAGCTCTGGGCGCCGAGCGCGCCGTCCCGTACAAGGCCGAGTACAAATTCTTCGGCGGCGGCGACGGCGCCGCTATCGCCAAGAAGACAGGCGAGGCGACCGGCGGAGGCTGGTAGCGGCGCGGCGACGCCCGACCTTTACTGACCGGGGCCGCCAGCCACGACGTTGTTGGCCCATTTCTGAATGCAGGCAATCTCGCTGTCCGCCAGCGGCGTCAGCAGTTGCGGCATTCGCACGCCGCACGGCGGATTGGGCCCTAACTTGTCCATGAACAAACCCGTGGCGGGTTGGGTCTTGTTCAAATAGATGAGGCCTTTGCCCTTGCACAGGTTGCTCGGCGGCGGGTTGCTGGGTGGTCCCGCGCCGACCAGCCTCTTCTCCCAGCCGGGCGTCGTCATGTCGAACCCGCCGTACGCGGAGGCCACCTCTGCCTTGTGACAGATGGTGGTGCAGGTATGGGCGGTGAAGATCGCCGCGGCATTCGCGCAACCCTCGGGCAATTTGCCCGCGTCGCCACTGGTGCCGCCGCTGCCACCAGCGTCGGACGGCACCTCCCCGGACCCGGCGCAGCCCAAAATAAAGGTTGAAAGCAGCGCTGCACCGACGACGGACAGCTTCCCCAGGTTTCTGGCGGACAACAGACTTCTTGCCATGACCATGTATGGAAACGTAGCCGAGAAACCTTCCAAATAAAACCTCAGATAACCCCAGCGGCCACGGAAACCGCCCGCGCCGTCTCCGCCAGGTCGGCGTCGGCGTCGATGTCGGCGAGGGTCCGAACGTCCAGCAGCACCGCGTCGTCCTGGATGCGCGCGATGACGGGCGGCGCGCCATCGGCCAGGCGCTGGGCGAAGGCCTCGGCCGTCAAGGACGGGTGGCGCATCGCCAGAGCCCAGGTCTGGGGCTCGGCCAGAGGCAGCGCGCCGCCACCCACGGCGGAGTGAACCTGACGGGCGGCAATCGTCAGCGTCGGCGCGGCGGCGTGCACCGCTTCTCGCAGTCGCTCGACGCGGGCGGCCAGCGCCTGGTTGGTCATCGTCAGCATGGCCAGCGCGGGCAACTCCGCGGCAGCGACGCCCTCGCGGTAACTCTCCAGCGTGGCCTCCAGCGCCGCCAGGGTCAGCTTGTCCGGACGCAGGGCCCGCATCAACGGATGACGGGCGATGCGCGCCAGGTATTTTTCGCCGCCCACGATGATCCCGGCCTGCGGCCCGCCCAGCAGCTTGTCGCCCGAGAACGTCACGACGTCCGCCCCCTGCTTCACCACCGCGGCCACCGTCGGTTCGACGGGCAGCCCGTACGGCGTCAGATCGATCAAGGCGCCCGACCCCAGATCCACCATCAGCGGAATCGCGCGCGCGCCCGCCGCGGCCGCCAGCGCCTCGACGGAGGTCTCCTCGGTGAATCCGACCAGCGCAAAGTTCGAGCGGTGAACCTTGAGAAAAAGCGCGGTGTCGGCGCCGGCCGCGGCCAGATAATCGTCGAGGCGCGTCCGGTTGGTGGTGCCGACCTCGACCAGGTGGGCGCCCGAGGCGCGCATGACATCAGGGATGCGAAAGCCACCGCCGATCTCCACCAGCTCGCCGCGCGAGACGATCACCTCGCGCCCAGCGCCCAGCGTCGCCAGGGCCAGCAGCACGGCGGCGGCGTTGTTGTTCACCACCAGCGCCGATTCGGCGCCGGTCAGCGCGCGCAGGTGCTGAGCGACGTGATCGTGGCGGGCGCCGCGGGCGCGGCGCGCCGGATCGAACTCCAGCGTGCTGTAGCCACGGGCCACCGCCGCCACGCGCTCGAGGGCCCGCGGCGACAGCGGCGCCCGTCCCAGGTTGGTGTGCAAGACCACGCCGGTGGCATTGAGGACGCGACGCAAAGACGGCCGCACCAGGTTGTCGATGCGGGCGGCCAGCGCGGCGACCGCGGCGGCGGCGACGTCTTCGCGTGCGGGCGGGGAGACGGCCGTGGGCCCAGTGCCGGCCTGGGCTTCGGAATCGGCTGCGGGCTGGGCGAGCTGCTGGCGGCGGGCTTCCACCTCGTCGCGCGCCGCGCGCACCACCGCCCAGCGGGGAAAGCGGGCCAGCAGCGAACGTCCGGCCTGGGATTGCAGCAACTCGTCGACGGAAGGGAGCCCGCGGAGCCGTGCCTGCAAATCGGCGGTCATCGGAGGGACAAGACGTTAGCCGAGAATCAACCGCGGCGCGCCGGCCACCGCTTCGACGACGTCGCCGATGTGCGCGGCGGCGGGCATTCCGGCGGCGATCAGCGCCTCGACAAAGGCGGCGGCGCGCGCCGCGGGCAGCGCGACCAGCAGACCACCGGAGGTCTGCGGATCGTAAAGCAGCAACTCGCGCGCGCTGGGCGAGCCGCCGCCGCCCTGCACCTCGCCTTCGAAGGTTTGACGGTTGGTGGTGCCGCCCTTGCTTTTGACGCCCACCTCGATCAGCGGCAGCACGCCGTCATAGGCGCCGAAACGCTCGGGGAACAGACGAAAGGCGACGTTCGATCCGCGCGCCATGCCCAGGGCGTGCCCGGCCAGGCCAAAACCGGTGACGTCGGTGGCGGCGTGCGCTTCGTGCTGCAGCATCAGGAGCGACGACTGATCGTTCAGCGCGGCGATCAGACGACAGGCGGTCAACAACGCTTCGCCGTCCAGACGCCCGCTGCGAAAGCCGTTGACCAGCACGCCGGTGCCCAGCGGCTTGGAGAGCACCAAGGCGTCGCCCGGGCGCGCGCCCACGTTGCGCACCACGCGAGCGGGGTGAACCTCGCCGGTGACGGCCAGTCCATAGAACAGCTCGGGGCTGCGCACGGTGTGGCCGCCGGCCACGACGGCGCCCGCCTCGGCCGCCTTGTCGGCGCCGCCCGCGCAGATGGCCGCGGCATCGGCGGCGTCCAGCGATTCAGGGAAGGCGCACACCGCCACCGCCACCAGCGGACGGCCGCCCATGGCGAAGACGTCGGACAGCGCGTTCGCCGCCGCCACCTGGCCGTAGACGTACGGATCGTCGCAGACCGGCGTGATGAAATCGGTGGTGATCACCAGCGCCTGGTCGTCGCGTATCTGGTAGACGGCCGCGTCGTCGCCGGTCTCCGTCCCCACCAGCAGCGCGGGTGGATTGTCACGGACCGGCGGGCGCTGGACCATCTTCTGCAGATCGCGGGGCGCCATCTTCGCCGCGCAGCCACCGCAACTGGCCAGGCTGGACAGCGTCGGTTTGTCCGTCGGAAGGTTCATGGTGGGCTTCATGTCGCAGCGACGAGAGGAGATCGGTCACATGAAATTCGGCGTGTGCAACGCCGACAGGTGCGCGGCCTGCTCGTTCGAAAAACCGGCGGCGGCCAGGCGGCGCTGGCGGTTCTGCTGCATGGTCTCCAGCAGCGCGCGAAACGCGTCGTGACCGCGGGCGACGTCGGCCGGGTGATCGCCGCGCGCGGCGAGGATGGTGAAGGCGTCCTGCACGGGCGCGGGGATGCCACCACCGGACATGACGGCGGCGCGACGGCGCACCGCCTGTTCCAGGCGCATGGCCAGGGTGGGATCGGCGGCCAAGGCGTGGCGGACGTGACACAACCCGAAACGAACGTGGCGGGCCTCGTCGGCGCGGGCGCGCCGGGCGATCTCGGCGGTGGCCTCGTCGGGCGCGTGATCTTCCACAAAGCGCAACAGGTCAAGGAACGTCCCCTCTCCCAGGACCGACAGCATGAACGACGCCTCGACGAAATCGTCGTACGCCAGCAGCGTGCGCAGCGACAGCGCCGTCGTCGCCGAGGACACGCCCAGCCCCACACCCAGCAGAGCGGCCCGCTTGAGGAAGACATCGATGTGGCGCGCCTCGTCCGCCAGCTGCGCCGCCAGCAGCATCGCCACCTCGGCGTACGCCGGGTGCAGGCGGGCCACGAAGCGCGACGGCACGTACAGCGCAGACAGCTCGTTCTCGGCCAAAAACGTCATCACCTGGGCCAGCGCCTGCGCCAGCGCCGGCGGCAGTTGTCCCGCCTTCTGCCAGGGGATGTCGCGCCCGGGGTCCCACTGGGCAGCCACCGCCTGCTCGTAGAGATCGGAGGTCTCGGGCGGCATGGCGCGATCGCGATCCAGCAGCGTGAACGGGTAAGGCGGACCACCCGGCTCGACGCTGGCGCCGCGCGGGGCAAAGCCGCTGTCCGGATCGGCGTACGCGGGCGGCGGGACTTGCGCCGCCAGATCTCGCGTGCGCGGCGGCGAGCCGGAAGGTCGTGGCTCACCGGCCGCGGCGGGCGCGGACGCCGCGCCATCGAAACGCGGCGCCAGCACCCCGTGCGGACCGCGGCGGATGAGGTGCTGTTGCCGACCGTCGGAAAGCGACGCGCTTCCCAGGTACTCGTGTCGTTCCAGCCGGCACCAGGCCGGCAGATCTTCCGCGGTGGTCTTTGACGACGACAGCAGCGCCAGCACCCCGCCCGGTTCCAGCCGCATCAGCGCCGGCCGCAGCAGCGCCAGCAACCCGCCGCCCAGGGGCAACGCCCCGGCATCGACCGCGACGGCGGCGACCGTTGCGACGGCGACGGCTGGTGGGGAGCTCACCAGGCGTTCTCTTCGTCCAGCGCGCGCTCGAGGCTGCGGTAACCCTCCTCGCGCGGCGGCAACCAGCGGCGCAAGCCTTCCAGCTCCAGGACGCGCCGGTGCGCCGGGATTTCCCAGTCCATCGACATCAGGGCGCGGATGAACGTGTCGCGCGCGGTGGCGTCCAGACCCAGCCGCCCGTCGAACATGCAGTGATCGAAGCCGGGCGTCGTCCACAGGACTTCCAGCTCGCCCACCGGAACGCGGCCCGCCGCTAGCTCGCTGACCCAGACCAGATCGCCGACGGTGCCGGCGTCGGCGCGCCCCTCGGCCAGCGCGCGTAGGACGTCCAGCTCGCTGGCCCCGGTGTCGCCGTGCTTTCCGGGGTCGCTGTTGAACTCCAGGATCTCCACCGCCGACGGGTCGACGCCGGCGGCGCGCAAAAAATGCAGCGGCAGGATGCGCGCCTGGGTGGAATCGCGGGTGCCCACCGCCAGGCGTCGACCGGAAAGCTCCGGCAGCGAACGGATCCCCGCCGACTTGCGCACGACGATCTTCGAATGAAAGTCGCGGTCGGAATCGCGCATGCCCAGCGCCGGGGCCGCGCCGCGCGTGCGCCGCTTGACCCGCACGTGCGCCAGCGGCGTGTTCCAGGCGATGTCGATGTGGCCGGCTAGCAGGGCCTCGACCTGGCGTTCGTAATTGGAAAAAAGCGCGAAATCCATGGGCACGCCCACAGTGCCAAAGTGCGCGCGCATCCCCTCCCAGATGGTCACCACCTTGGGGTCGTAGGCGACGGCGCCGATCAGGATCGTTGATTCAGCCATGATGCACGTTAGTCGATCCGCCTCAAAAGAGCGGCAGCCCGGTCAAGGCCCGTCCGATGAAGTCCTGCAGGTGATCGACGGTGGGGGCCATCACCCAACCGGCGCGCGCGTCCCGGAACAGTCGTTCGATCGGCAGGTGGCCAGAGAACGCCGCGCCCCCGCAGGTCTTCATCGCCAGGTCGGTGACGTCGACGGCGGTCTCCAGCGCTGACAGCCGGGACATCAGCACGAACAGCGGTGTCTCGGCCGACGGATGCGCCAGCTCGTTCAGCGTTCGGCCCAGCAGGGCGCGCGTCTGTTCGGTGCGCACCGCCATCGTCGCCAGACGCGCGCGCAGGTTCGGCAGATCGCGCAGCGCCCCGCCGGTGTGTTCAAAGCGGGTCCCGGCAAGATGCGCCGCCGTGGCGGTGATGGCGGCCCGGCAAAGGCCGGTGGCCATGGCCGCCGTGCCGACGCTGAACCAGGGCAGGATCACCTCCAGCATGGCCGGCGCGCCCTCGCCGGGTCGGGTGACCAGATCGCCGGCGGCGATGCGCGCCCCTTCGATCACCACCGGCGCCGAATCGTTCCCGCGCAGTCCCAGGCCGTCGAAGGTCCCGTCGATGCGCACACCCGCATCACCGCGCCGAAGCAGATACAGCGTCGATTCCAGCGGCGAGGCGGCGCCCGGTCGCTGGCCGCTGCACACGTACGAATCGGCGTGGTGCGCGGCGGTCACCCACGACTTTTGCGCGGTCGTGACATATCCGTCGCTGGTCTCGGACAATTTCGAGACCGGCGCCCAG
>JAXDMH010000687.1:0-9605 GCA_034666225.1 Myxococcales bacterium | reverse complement strand
TGAATCACCCGCTGCTGGCCGATTTCAACAAGGACATCGCCCGCGCCTATGACTGCCTGGAGCCGAGCGGCGTGGCCAATCGCGCGACGTTCATCATCGACCCGAACCAGGTCGTGCAACACGCCTCGTACAACGCCGACCTGCTGGGACGGTCCGTCGCCGAGACGCTGCGTCTGGTGCAGGCCCTGCAGACCGGCGAGCGTTGCCCGGTCGAGTGGAAGCCCGGCGCCAAGACGCTGGGCAAGCCCGGCAAGTGAGCGCGGGGCAAACCCCGCGGCAAGGTAGATCAAGCGGTCTGTAATTTCTTTCCACGGGCGCGGCCGACGTTTATGGTGTCGGCCGTGGCCCGCGTGGGCTTTCAACCTCATCGCCTTCGCTTGACCGCCGCCGCGTTCGTGGCGGCGTTGGTGGTGGCCGGCGTCGCCAGCGTGGCGCGCGCCCAGCAGCCGGGCGGGGCTGGCCAGACTGGCGGTGACGGCAGCGACGGTGATGACGGCGACGACGGTAACGGCTACACGCCGCCCGCTGGCTTGACGCCGCCCCTGCAGTTGAACGGCTACATCGACGTCGGATTCGCCAAGGCGCAGGGGGACGGTACCAGCTTCGCGGCCGGCGACACGCGGCTGCCGGCCGATTATGCCGTCGATCCGTTCGCCCCGGCGGTCAACTCGCGCGGCGACGTCGCCTCGAACGATCCGGGCGGGCGGCTGACCAACGGGTTCTTGCCGCGGTCGGTGGGGATCGGCGGGCGGCCGTCGTTCCTGATCAACACGGTCAACTTTGATCTGAAGTACACGGCCCCCGGGACGCCGCTGCTGATCTTTACCAGACTGCAGATCTTGCCGCGGTTTTCTTCCAGCGGCGACCAGACGCGGCCCTATCTGGAGCAGGCCTTCGGTCGATTCATTCCCTTCGATTCGCAAGAGCTGGCCATCAGCGTCGGCAAGTTCGATTCGGTGTTCGGCATCGAGTACCTGGAGAACCAGGCCAACCTCCGCACCGGGATCACGCCGTCGCTGATGGCCCGCTATACGACCGGCACGTCGACGGGGGCCAAGGTCTTCTATCGGATGCAGCTCCCGGCGCTGTGGTCGGCGGTCAGCCTGCACGTGGCGGCCACCAACAGCGGCAACTTTGTCGAAGCGCTGCAGAGCCCCGACGCGTCGCTGACCGGCGTTCCGGTGCTGTCGGGCCGCCTTGGTTACGAGCTGAACCGGCCCGAGGTCCAGGTCAAGCTGGGCGCCAGCGGCCTGTACGGCCCGCGCAACGATCAGAACCAGCGCGACGCCCACCAGCGGGTCGTGGGCGGCGACGCGCGGATCGCGCTTCATGGTCTTTACGTCAGCGGCGAATACATCCGCGTCAAGGAGGAGGAAGGCGGGCCGAAGACCACCGGCATGGGGGCGCTGCCCATCTCGTCGGGATTCGAGGCGCGCGCCTTCTATGCCCAGGCGGCGTACGCGATCCCGGTCGACCTTGGACCGTGGCACAAGCTGACGCTGTACGGCCGCTATGACTGGCGACATGCCTGGTTCGCGGGCTTCACGCCCATCACCGTCGATCGGATCACGGCTGGGCTGCGCATCGATGTGTGGGACGCGGTGATCTTGAAAGGCGAGCTGCTGGTCAACCGCGAGCTGGCCGGGGCTCCCACGGTGGCCAACAACGTCTGGACGCTGTCGCTGGTTTATTCGTGGTGATGGATGGAAGGAGAACGCCGATGACGACGCGGAGAAACGCCCGGGGCGCGGGGCGGACGATGATGGCGGTGGCGCTGGCGGTGACGGCGACGGCGATCTTCACCGGCGCGGCGGCGGCGATGGCTGCGCCGGCACAGTCCAGTCCGTGGCTGGGCGAGGATCTGCCGCTGCCTTTGACGGTGAAGACGCCGCAAGATCTGGCGGTCAAGCAGGTGGCCGAGCGTCAGTACCTGATCTTCAATCTGCTGGCGGGCGGCAAGGTCGCCTGGGACGCCGGCGATTTCGCCACGGCGGCGACCAAGTGGGAGGCGTTGCTGCGCCTGCACCCGCTGGACGCCGACATCGAGCGTGTCATTCGCCCGCTGGCGCGTGACGCCCGTGGGCGAGCGGGTGGGGCGGCCGCGGCGGTGCCCTCGGGTGGCGGTACGGCAGCGCCGGCGGCCGCGACGCCGGTGGCGGAGGCGCGTCCCGTTGTTGTCAGCGCGGTGGTCAGCGGCACGGTCGCCGGCGGCGGCGCGCTGGGCCCGGGGGGCGCGGTGGTGTGGCTGAAGCGCGTGGGCGGCGAGACGCCGCGCCCGACGCCGGCCAAAGGCAAGGTGGTCAGTCAGCGCAACAAGAGTTTTGTCCCGCGGGTGCTGGCCGTGCCGGTGGGGAGCAAGGTCGACTTTCGCAACGAGGACACGATTTTTCACAATGTGTTTTCGCTGTCGAAACCAAACGAGTTCGACACCGGTCTTTACAAGCAGGGCGGCTCGTACACCCAGGTCTTCAAGAAGGCGGGGCCGGTGCAGCTGCTGTGCAACATCCACTCGACGATGATCGGCTATGTCTACGTCGTCGATTCGCCGTACTACGCCCAGGCCGACGGGGGCGGCGCTTTCATGATTCGCAACGTCCCGCCGGGCGAATACGAGATCGAGGTCTGGCACGAGGCTTCGTCGAAAGAGGTGCACCAGAAGCTGACGGTGGGGGCGGACGGGGTGCGGGGCGTGACGTTGAATGTGGCGGGCGACAAGCGGGCGCCAGCTTTTGTGCCGGACAAGTCGGGGAAGCCGCGGCAGGCGCAAGTCGGGTATTAGTACCTCGTACCTCGTCGCAGGAACTTTGAAGGGTTCGTTCTCCAATATCGGCTGCCGGCTTCTCTCCTCCGGAAAGAGTCGGACCGCAGCAGGAGGCCGCTCTCGGCCCGGCGTTGTCAGCCAACGCCTCGCGCGGCCTCCTGCGAGGACCGAACGGCGCGGCCCGAAAAATACAATCACTCCGGACGATCGACCCGCGACGAGCGGAGATCGCCCGGCTTCGAGGGATGGGCTCCGTCGCAAGCTGTGCGGGCTAGGCGCGGATCGTGAGATTGCTCCCCGGCTGAAAGGCAACTGCCGCGCCTTCCGGTCCTCCCCCGAGGCCCTTCAACGCCGCGATAGAAGTCGAGCGTTGAGCGGGCCTCGTGGTCCGGTCCGTCTGGGTCAGAAGCAGAGCGGGCTGAACCTCATTCTCTCCGCGCGTTACGGGGCACCCTGAAAGAGGGGATCCATCATGAGCCAGCGGGCCCCTTTCGCGCCGCCGTTAGGATGAGGGGTCTTGCGATCGGAGGAAGGCGATCGCCCCGGCCGCGGCCTGTTCCAGCGCGTCCAGGTGTTTGGGGAACAGGTGGCTGGCGCCGTCGACCACGGTCAGTTGCTTGGGCTCGGCGAAGGTGGCGGCGGCGGCTTCGATGTCGCTGCGGGCGCCGTATTCGTCTTCGGAGCCTTGGATGAAGGCTTTGGGTTTTTTGCTGGTGGTGAGGAAACCGTAGTCGAACATCTTCAGGGCCAGGCCGACGCCCAGCAGTTTTTTTACGCGCACGTCGTCGTTGCCGACGCCAAGGCCGACCCGGGCGCCGAAGGAGAAGCCGGCCATCCACAGCTGGGTGTTCGGGTACAGCTCGACCAGGTGATCGGTGGCGGCCAGGGCGTCTTCCTGTTCGCCGTCGCCGTGGTCGAACTGTCCCGTCGAACGGCCCACGCCACGAAAGTTGAAGCGCAGGACGGCGGCGCCCGCGTCGCCCAGGGCCTTGGCCAGCCGGTAGACGACGTTGTTGTGCATGGTGCCGCCGCCCATTGGATGGGGATGGCAGATGACGACGGCGGCGAAGGGGTTTTCTGCTTCGCGGAGAATCGCTTCCAGGTGGCCGTGCGATACCGGGATGTCCAGGTGTCGCTGCGTGAGTTTGGGCTCGTCAGACAAGGGGCGCGCTCCTTGGTCGGGCAGCATAGCGCGATCAGCGCGCGCGGCAGTGTCCGTCGCTGCAGGTTCCCGCGGGCAGGCAGTCATCCGTCGTCTGGCACGCGCGCGGCGCGCAGACGGTCGGGCCGGCGCCCGCGACGACCAGCTTGAATCCCAGGGCGCCCACCGGATCGGCGCCGGGCTGACAAGCCAGCAGCGGATCGTCGGCGCAGTCGGCGGCGCCGGTGCAGGTGCGCAGGCAGCGCAGGTGGCCGTCGCCGAATCGCGCGCAGACGCTGCTGCCCGGGCATCCGGCGCCGGTGGCGGTGCAGGCGGCGCTGCACACGCCCAGGGCGCCCAGATCCGCGCATAGTCCGCCGTTGCAGGCGGCATCCGACAAGGTCCCATCGGGCGTGCGACAGGCGGCGCCCACGTCGGCGGGCACGGCGGCGAAACAGCCGCGCACCCAGCCCCGAAGGACGGCGCTGGCGTTGACTGCGGGGGCGGGCAGATCGCGGCAGCGCAGCTGCGGAGCGCAGCCACTGTCGTCGGTGCAGGCAGCCACGCACAGGGCGCGCTGGAACGGCGCCGGCACGGCTGTCGGATCAGCGGGCGCGCCGGTCAGCGACAGATCCGAGCACAGGGCGCCGCCGTTGCAGGTTCCATCGGCGCAATCAACCGTGCACAGCCCACGCACGAAGGCGCCGCCGCAGTCGACGGCCGAGCCGCACAGGCAACGCAGGCCGGCCGCGCACTGGGCGTCGACGTCGCACAGCTGGCCCACGCCGGCGACGGCGACGGCGATGAACTGGGACCGCGTGCGAGAGATGCTGCCGCTGGGTCCGGCGCCCACCAGCGTGACGGTGAACGAGCCGGGCAGCGTGTACGAATGCATGGGCGCGCGATCCGAGGACATCGCCGTTCTGTCGCCAAAGTCCCACAAGAACTGCGTCACCGACGGCGAGCCGATGGGCGAGAACGTCACCGTCAGCGGGGCCGGGCCCGAGCAGCGGCTGGTACCGAGATCAAAGCTGGCGCACCCGGTGGCGGTGAAATCCAGGGACAGGGGCGTGATGGCGTCGCCGCTGGCGTTGACGTCGAAAGGGACACCGTCACGGCTGCCGTCGGCGTTGCCTTGCCCCGGGCGATCGCGACAGCCGACGACCGCGACGCCCCAAAGCATCACGATCAACAGCAGCGGCGTTCGCGACCTGACCATTGTCGCCAGCCTGGCAGGCCGCGCGAAGCGGAGTCAAGCGCTGAACCCGCTGAGGGTTCCAGAGGCAGTGCCTCGCCACAGGGAATGTGAAAGGTTGGGTGCCGACAGATGCCCGGCAGGACAGTCATCATCAGAAGGCCCCTTCGGAACGACCGGACCGCAGCGCGATGCCGCATCGGGGTGGCCGAGGTCGGGTTGCGACGCCGCTCGCGGCGTCGCGCGAGGACCGAAAGGCGCGGCCCACCGGCGTCAATTCCCCAGGACGATCGACCCGCGACTATCGCAGGTCGCGATACTTCGGGCTCCCCGTTTGCGACGTTCTCCCCGCGTGGCGCGGTTCGGCGTTTACTCTCCGATTGCACCATTGCCGTCGCGCCATTCGGTCCTCGCCCAAGGCCCTTCCGCGTAACAATCACCTCGAGCACCGACTGGGCCTTGGGCTGCGGTCCGACTTTTGCCGGAGGATCGTACGTCTCCTCGGTCCCGCCTCCTGCCAACCCTTCAACATCTCTGCGACGAGGTGCTAGTACTCGGCGTAATCCTGCTCCAGCGCGGCGACCATTGTCTTGGTCGTCTCGCGCAGCCAGCGCACGGGACGCTGCTGCAACTGCTCGGCGATGCGACGTCCGGCGTGGGGCGTTCCCAGGTGGATGTTCGCCGTCTCGAAACCCATTGCGTACAGCAGTCGCTCTTCATCGCGCTCGGCCGGCAGATCGCCCAGGCTGATGCGCGTGCAGTGCGGGGCCAGACGCCGCACCAGCCAGGGACCCACCACCCTCATCATGGGATCGTTGACCCCCCAGACCAGCCGCCCGTCGCTGTCGCGCCAGGTGCCAAAATTTTCGACGTGCAGATCGCCCACCGCCATCACCGACCAGGTGGCGCGTTCGTCAGGGGCCAGCGCCGGCCACAGCTGGCACCAGCGGTAGAACGACGCCCGCATGAAGACAAACGGCGACGAGCGCATCAGCCGGTGTTTGGTCCGCAGATCGCGCGCCACCAGGGACATTCGGCGGGCCAACCCAGGATTCGTAATCGCTGGTGGCGGTGTGGATTCCGGGCAGGTTCATGCGTTTGGGCTGCGCGCGGCGGCGACCAGGACGGCCGGAACGTCGCTGCCCGCCGCGAACGCGACGCCCGCTCGAGACAATGTGGGTTTGAGGTTCTGAACCACAACCTCGATCACCGGAGCCCCCGACAGCTGATCCAGGCGCAGGGTGGCCTGCTGCCCGACCACCAGACCCGGCAGGATCTCCAGGGCCGCGCCCGCGATGGAGACGTCCAGGACCCGCACCGGCATGATCTGCCCGTCGGCGATCAGCGTGGCCATCCAGTTCACGGTGTGCCGCGGGTGGCGCCGCATGTACGCCTCCAGCGGTGCCGGCAGCGGCCCGTCGGCGAAGAGGCTGGATCTGGCAGGGACCAGATCGCAGGCCGGCGACACCGCCATCTCGTCGGACATCAGGTGCTCGGCCATCTGGTGAAACAGGCGCACGTTGTGATCGACGCCGGGCAGGGCCAGCAACGGCCGCCGCTGGCGCGCGGCTTCGGCCAGGCGGTCGTCGGTCCGCAGACATCCCAGGACCGGGAGGTGCAGGCCCAGGTGATCCTCCACCAGGTGAGCGAAGGCGTGAAAACGGTCCACGTCGTTCGGGCCGGTGGACATGTTGCCGATCAGGGCGCCGCCAAAATTGGCCAGCGCCTGCTGGGCGTCACCACCATATTGCTTGATGGCGCGGCGGGTGGCGCCTTTCAAGAAGGCGAAGGCGTGCTCCAGCGCCGGCGTCTCGGCCGTCGACACCACCAGGCGGGAGGCGCCGATGGCGAAGAAATCCAGCAGGTCTCCACGATTGGCGGCGCCGATGTCCACCACGATGACGTCGCTTTCCAGTTCGTTGATCTGCCGGGCCAGGTGATGTTTCTGGTCGCGGTCCAAAAGCAGCTGACCTTCGGCGCCGTCGCCCCCCGCCACCAGGTGTAGGTTCTTGATCCCGGTCGAGGTCAGCGACACGTCGAAGTTTTCGATCTCGTGCTGCAGCAGGGCGCGCAGGCCGGGCACGGGCCGATCGATGCCGAACAGCCGGTGCAGCTGCGGCGCCTCCAGATCCAGATCGACCAGCACCACGTGGTTCCCCAGGCCGGCGATGGCCACGGCCAGGTTGCTGGCCACGGAGCTTTTGCCGACACCCATGGTACCGCCACCCACCGCCACGATGCGCGACCGCTTTTCCACGGCGGGGCGGCGCCAGCGACCAGCGGTGAACATCTCGACCGGACCGATGCGTGAAGGCGCGGGAACGCCTGCCGATTCCGAACGGACGGGGCGCTTGGGAAGCTGATCGCGAAAGCTCATCGTGGTGGGCTGAGCAGAGCCACGCTCGGCTGGCAAAGACTCTTCGTCTTATTAGGTGATCTTCTGAAGCCCCCGCGCAGCGTCGAGAAAGGGAGGCCCGGTGGGGCGAACTTTGTCGAATGGTTTGGTCGGGTTCCCCCCTAAAGAAAAACGGATGGCGGCCGATGGGAAGGCCATGTACTCGCGTGAAGGAGACGGGAATGGCCATGGCCGTCGTTAGCTTGTCGCATCCCATGAGCGCCGGTGCCTCCTCGGGTTTGGTTCACGCCCCCAACTCGACGCTGGTCGAGACCAAACGAACCTGCGGCCGCATCGCCGCCAGCGACGCCACCGTCCTTTTGACCGGCGAGACCGGCACCGGAAAAGAAGTCTTCGCGCGATTCGTCCACAGCAGCAGCCCCCGCAACGGCAAGGCCTTTGTCCCCGTCAACTGCGGCGCCATTCCAGAGACGCTGCTGGAGAGCGAGCTGTTCGGATTCGTCAAGGGCGCCTTCACCGGCGCCGTCGCCGCGCGCCGCGGTCGGGTCAGCATGGCTGAAGGCGGAACGCTGTTCCTCGACGAGATCGGCGAGTTGCCGCTGAGCCTGCAGGTCAAGCTGCTGCGCCTGCTGCAAGAGCGGACCTTCGAACCGATCGGCAGCTCCGAGTCGCTGAACGCCAACTTTCGGCTGATCGCCGCCACCAATCGCGACCTGGGCGAAGAGGTCAAGGCCGGGCGGTTTCGCAGCGATCTTTATTACCGGCTGCACGTCTGTCCGATCCGCCTGCCTGCGCTGCGCGAGCGGCGCGGCGACATCGCCCACCTGTTCGCGCATTTCTGGGCGCGGCGCGGGGAGACCCGGGCCATTGAACCGGCCGTCATGCAGTGCCTGGAAAACTATGCCTGGCCCGGCAACGTCCGCGAGCTGGAGAACCTGGTGGAACGCGTCTCGGTCTGCGCCGAGGGCGACATCATCCGCCTGGCCGATCTGCCGATGGGCGTGCGCGCGCCGCATCTGGAGTCCGTCGCCGAGATCGACATCTTGCGCGATCGCTTTGATGTGCCGGCCAGCGCCGCCCCCGCGTCGCCGCTGGCGGCCGCTGTCCCCATGTCCATCTCCTCGGCCCCCGGGCCGGTGCTGCCGACGACGTCGGACATCGCGCCACGGTCGCTGGAGTCAATCGCCGCCGAGCTGCGCGTCGCCGGTCGCATGCCGCCCATCGGCGATGTCGGCATTGGCGTCGACGCCGATGACGACGGCTCTGACGACACCCGGCCGCTGGTCATCGCCAGCGGCGAGACGCCCACGCCGACGCTGAACTTCCCCATCGATCTGCCCACCATGCTGCGCGATCTCGAGAACGCGTACATCAACGCCGCGCTGGCCCAGACCGGCAGCAACAAGAAGGAAGCGGCCCGCCTGCTGGGGATGGGGCGCACCACGCTGGTCGAGAAGCTGCGCCGTCGCAATACCGACGCGTCACGCTCCTGACCGACGCCGCGCGCGTGCCATCTTGCTGACGCGTCTTTCCCGGTAGACGCCACGCCCACCGGCTGAGGCCCGCGTTTTGTCGCGGGCGCAGGCGGAGATCGCGCGCCGCGATTCACTTCGCGAAAACGGCACGCGCCCTGCAGTAGAGCCCCTGCGGAGCAAAAGAATTGTTCGCGGGTGCAATGACACTGATGCTGCTGGCGGCCGAGCCGGCAGACGACCAGCCGCAGGGCGTGGCCTTCACCACCGCCGTGGTCGCCGAGCGCATGCCGCTGCCCAAGATGCACGGCCCCGTGAAGCTGATCGTCGATTCGATGGGCGCGCGGCTGGAGATCGTGGCGCCGCGTGATCGCGCCGCCGTGGTCAGCCGGATCGCCGCCCACGCGGCGTGGATTTGCCCGAAGGTCATCGAGCGTCCGGAGGGCGTCGAGCTGCGCTGCCGCACCCGCCATCTGGACGCCACCATCACCACTGACAACGGCGTGCAGTACCTGGACATCCGCGAGCTGCGCGGTCTGCCGTGGCGGGCAGAGTCCGACGGGCCGCCCTTCTTCTTTTACGATCCCGAGGCGACGGGCCTCGGTGGGCCGTGCCCGGGCAACACGGTGGCCGGCGTGGGCGAGTGCGCGTTGCAAACCAACGCGCCCCCGCTGGACGCC
>JAXDMH010000686.1:0-2566 GCA_034666225.1 Myxococcales bacterium | reverse complement strand
CCATCCGGCCAGCCGTCGGGGCAGCCGCCCAGAAGGAGTTCTTGGTGGCGCCCGGGGCGATGTTCACGCCCGGCTCGGTGCCCCAGTTGGCCTGGCCGATGTTCACTGCCGGCATGGCCTCTGGATGGTTGGCCTTGACGGTGGTCAGGAAGAAGACGCCGACGTAGCCGTCCGTCGTCATCAGCGTCACGTCCGTCGGCGGCGTGTACACCACCTTCAAACATTTTCCTTTGGCGCCGGCCTGCCGCGTGGCGCAGGGGCCGTCGGTGGATTCGGTCTGGCTGATCACCGTCGCGCCGGGCTTGAAGTCGGTCATCACCGCCGCGTCGGCGAACCAACCCTGGTTGTCGAAGATGGTGGTGACGATGATCGGCAATGGTAGCGACGGGCCGACCGGCACGCCGCCGGTGCCTCCCACGGTTCCACCGCTGCCGGCGATGGTGCCGCCGCTGCCGGTGACGTCGGAGCCGCCGCTGCCGGTGCTGCCTCCCGAGCCGCCGCTGATGCTGCCGCCGCTGCCGGACCCGGTGCTGCCGCCCGACGAATTGCTGCCACCACTGCCGCTGCCGCCGCTACCGCCGTCGTTGTTCGCGGGAACCGGCTCGGTGTGCGTGCAACCAAACACCAAAGCAACCAGCCCAAGGCTGGCCACATACAAGAACGAACGATGAGAAATGGCGCGACCTGGACGCATGGGGAGATTCCTTTCAGTGGACGTTCCGTAGGACCAACACCGGCCTTTGAGACCGCATCTTGAAAAAACCTTCCCGGTTAATCGACAAACCTGGCGGAGCGGGAGGTTCGGAAACCTTTTAGGGTTCTGAGTGCGATGATGCCGGGCATGAAACTCGAGGCGTCGTCACTGGGCGACTGGCCGCTGGATCCGGCGGTGACCTATCTGAATCACGGCGCTTACGGCTCTTGTCCCCACCCCATCCAGGAAGCGGCCCGAGCCTTTCGCGCGCGGTTTGAACGCGCCCCCATGCAGTTCGTGCTGCGCGAGGTCGAAGGTCTTCTGGATCAGGCGCGGGCGGCGGCGGGCACGCTGCTGGGCGCCGAGGCCGATGATCTGGTGTTCGTCACCAACGCCACCACGGCGGTCAACACGGTGCTGGCCTCGCTGTCATTCGATCCCGGCGACGAGCTGCTGGTCACCGACCATGCCTACAACGCCTGTCGGAACGCGCTGGCCTTCCATGCCCAGCGCACCGGCGCGCGCGTGGTGGTGGCCAAGGTTCCCTTTCCGCTGGCCGACGTCGAGGAGATCATCGCCGCGGTGATGGGGGCGGTGACGCCACGAACGCGCCTGGCCCTGCTGGATCACGTCAGCAGCCCGACGGCCCTGGTTTTTCCCGTCGAGCTGCTGGTGCCGGCCCTGGCCGCGCGCGGCGTCGACACGCTGATCGACGGCGCGCACGCCCCGGGCATGGTGCCGGTTGATCTTCGCGCGTTCCGACCGACGTACTACGCAGCCAACCTGCACAAATGGTGCTGCCTGCCCAAGACGGCCGCGGTGCTGTACGTCCAGCGCGATCGCCAGCCGCACCTTCGTCCGCTGGTGATCAGCCACGGGGCGAATTCACCGCGCAGCGATCGCTCTCGGTTCCGGGTCGAGTTCGACTGGACCGGCACGCACGATCCCAGCCCGGCGATGTCGCTGCCGGCGGCGCTGGATTACCTGGCGGGTTTGCTGCCGGGCGGTCTGCCGGCGCTGCGCGCGCGCAACCACGAACTGGTGGTGACGGCCCGCCGACAGCTGGCGGACGCGCTGGGCGTGCCCCTGCCCTGCCCCGACGAGCTGCTTGGCTCCATGGCCGCGCTGCCGTTGCCGACGACGCCGACTGCGACGACGCCCGCCGACCTGTACGAAACGCTGTGGCGCCGGCACCAGATCGAGGCGCCCGTGTACGACTGGCCGGCGCCCGGGAACCCGTTCATCCGGGTCAGCGCCCAGATCTACAACGACGAATCACAATACCGCCGCCTGGCCCAGGTCCTGATCGCCGAATTGAACCTTCAGGACGGCGTGACCGATTCGTCGGTGGTGTAGATGAACTGACCGGCGAACGGTTGGGTGATTCCGGGAACGCCCGGACACATGTAATTGTGGTTCATGATCGTGGAGGTAAAGGCCTCGAGGTTGGTCCCGCCGTCGCTGACGTACGTGATGCTGCTGCCACCCTTGATGTCGATGGTCGCCGAATAGTCGATCTTCATCAGGTCGTCTTTGAGATCGCGGTTGTTCAGGAAATAGGAATGGGCGGGGCTGGCCACCCTGATTTCGTATTTGGGATAGGTGGGGTTGAAGCCCGTTGTCAGCGCCGTTCCGTCGACGCACATATAGACGGACTGCACCGACGAACAGCCCATGTAGGGTCGGGCCTCGACCGGTCCGCAGAAATGCAGCGCGACTTTGTAAGTGACGCTGGGATCGCCGCCGAACGTCAACGTCGTCATCTTGGCCCGCATGGCGTCGGGGATGTTGCAGCTGCCGGCGGTCGTCGCGGTCGGACAGGGGATGGAAAAGAGGAATTTATCCAGCGCCGCCGCGGGACCTGCCGCATCG
>JAXDMH010000685.1:0-6553 GCA_034666225.1 Myxococcales bacterium | reverse complement strand
AGATCCACGAAGACGATGGCCACTCCGTTGCTGCTGGGAGACAGCGGCTGCACGCGCACCACCCGGCCTCGCAAGGTCTTGCTGCCGGCGGGCAGCGACACGTCGCAAATGATCTCGGTTCCCACCGGGTAAGGCGCCGGCGTGTCGACCAGAATCCCGCGCGGCGACAGGTTCAACGACTGCGCGACGGTGTGCCGCGTCTCACCGGCGGACATGACCTTGACCGGCGCCCGGTAATCGACCCGAGGTTCTAATCGCTGTTCAGACCACCCGCCCATGCCTGCGGCCAGTCTATCGGCGACGATCGAGAGTGCAAGTTACATGACCGTTTCGGAAACAGCGCGGCGGCGCAAGAGCGATTGGCATCTTGCTGCGTTCGCCAGCAAGATCAGCCGAGTTTGCCCAGCGGCAACTTCACCGTCACCGTTGTGCCGACGCCCTTTTCGCTTGTCAGGTCGATGGTGCCCCCGTGGGCCTGGACCAGCTGGTCGACGATCCACAGGCCCAGGCCGAAGCCGCCGTAATTTTCCGACGGGGCGGCGCGGGAGAATTTTCGAAACAGGTTCACGCGTTCATCGCTGGACATCCCGATTCCCTCATCGCGAACCGCCAGAATGGCGACGCCATCGGATCGGCGCACCGAGATCGTCACCCGATGACCGGCGCCGAACTTGATGGCGTTCGACAGGAGGTTCGTGATGATCGTGTCCAGGCGCACCGGGTCCCAGCAGCCGACGGTTTCTTCCATGGTCTCGAAGACCAGCGTGCAGCCGGTGTCGTCCATCAGATCGCGCGACCGTTCGGTGATGTCGGTGACCAGCTGGCGCAGGTCCAGCTTGGCCGGGACCAGACGCAGCGGTTCAGACGACAGGGTGGTGACGTCCAGCAGGCGATCCACCATGGTCGTCATGCGATCCAGCTGACTGTCGAGGCGCCGGATCTTCCGCGGATCAATGGGGGTGGGCACGGACTTGGCTTCGGCCATGGCCTGGGCGCGGGCCAGGCTGTCGACCTGCAGGCGCATCGACGTCAGCGGCGTGCGCAGTTCGTGCGAGGCGATCACCAGGAATTCGTCGCGCACCTTGAGGGCCACCTGCAGCGCGGCCAGGAGGCGCTCGCGTTCGACTTCGCCTTCGCGTCGGGCCTTGCGCGTCTGGGCGTCGACCAGCTCGCGTTCGATGGCGGCGCCCAGGCGGGTCAGCTTGTTCTTCGAGAAGAAGTCCTGGGCGCCGGCCTTCATCGCCACCACCGCCGCCTCCTCACCCAGGATCCCCGAGACGATGATGACCGGTGTATCCAGACCCATTCCCCGGATGATGCTCAACGCTTCGGGCGCGCCGAAGCCGGGCATGTGGTAGTCGCACAGGATCAGTTGCCACGGCTGGGCCAGGGCGGCGCGCAGGCTGTCAGCGCTGTCCACCTGTTTCCAGTCGACGTCGAAGCCGGAGTTGCGCAGTCGCAGAAGGACCAGGTCGCGATCGTCCTCGGAATCTTCGACCAGCAACACTTTCAGGGGCGTCGTCACGTCAGCTCCGATCGCTTCTTAGAGAACGTTTGGTCCTTTGGCAAACACAAACACGCGCCCGCTCAATCGTCAGTCAAACGTTCGATCGGCGCAAGATGCCCGGGGCCGCTTTGGGCTCGGGTCATGCGGGCGATACGCGCGGCGTGAGCGGGAAACCGCGCGCCCAGCTCCGGTCCGGCCGCCAGTTCAAAGTCGGCGAAATCGAAACCAGGCGCCACCGTGCAGCCGAAGAGGCAGTGCGGCGTCGCCGCCGCCGCATCCAGCTCGACGGCGAACCAGGTGCCGGCGCTGATCACCAGCTGCGGCCGCTGACCGGCGGCAAGATCCAGCCCCAGCCGCCGCACCTCGCCCGGCGTTCCATCGCGCAGCAACAGCACGTCGAGAGGACCGCCCTCATACAGATGAAACAGCTCGTCGGAGCGCAGCCGGTGCAGGTACGTGGTGGGCTGGTCGCGCGTCACCAGGAAATAGATCGCCGTGCTGGCCGCGCGCGGCGCTCCGTGCGGCAGCCCGGTCAACGCCAAGGGCGCTCGATACGTCTCGACGAAGAAGCCCCGCTCCGGGTGCGCGGCCAGCCCCAGCTGGGCAACGATCTCGGCGGCCCGGTCGTTCGCGCTCATGCCCCGACGGCCAGTTTGCCGTGCAGCCGGCGGTAAGCCCCGTCGTGGGCCATCAGCTGCGCGTGCGTTCCGCGTTCGACGATGCGGCCGCCTTCGATCACCAGCACCAGGTCGGCGTGTTCGATGGTGCTCAGGCGGTGCGCCACCACAAAGCTGGTTCTTCCGCGCAAGAGCTTGGCCAGCGCCCGCTGCAGCCGCCGTTCGGTCAGGCGATCGACGGCGCTGGTGGCCTCGTCCAGCATCAACAGGCGCGGGTTGGCCAGCATGGCGCGCGTGAAGCACACGATCTGCCGCTGCCCCGCCGACAGGGCGCTGCCCCGTTCGCCCACCTGGGTCAGCCACCCCTGCGGCAACCGCTCGATCACGTCCAGCACGCCCAGCAACCGCGCCGCTTCGGTCACTTCGGCGTCGGAGGCCTCGGGGCGGGTCAGCCGGACATTGTCGATGACCGTGCCCGTGAACAGAAAATTGCTTTGCAGGACGTTGCCCATCTGCCTGCGCAACGAGGTGCCGGTGATGGCGCGTAGGTCGATGTCGTCGATGCGGATCTCGCCCGCCGTGGGCAGATGAACCTTGGCGATCAGCGACAGGATGGTGCTCTTGCCGCTGCCGGTGGGACCGACCAGGGCCACCGTCTGTCCCGGCTCGGCCGTCAGATCGATGTCGTGCAGGACCGGCCGCGCCGGATCGTAGGCGAACGACACGTTTCGCAGCGTCACCCGCCCCTGGATGGGCGGAATGTTGTTCGCGCCCGGCGCGTCGACCGGCGGCAGGTGCGTGTCCAGCAGGGCGAAGACGCGCTCGGCCCCGGCCATCGCCGTCAGCGCCTGGTTGTATTGATTGCCCAGGATGGGGATGGGGCTGAAAAAGAAATTGGCCAGGAAGAAGAACTGCACCATGGCGTCCAGCTGGATGTGGCCGCGCAGCGCCTGGTAACCGCCCACGACCAGCGCGACCGACAAAAACAGCTGTCCGTTCAGCTCCAGCAGCGGCAGCAGCACGGCCGAGCTGCGCGTGGCCCGCATGTTGTATTCGCCATGGTCAGCGGTCAGCGTGGCGAAGAGTTCAGCGTTGACGGCGGTGCGGGCGAAGGCCTGCGTGACGCGGATGCCGGCGATGGACTCGGCGACCGTGGCGGTGACGCGGCTGAAGCTTTCTTGCAGCGCGCGATAGGCGCGCACCATGCGGCTTTGAAAATGTCGGACCAGCAGTCCCAGCGTCGGCACCATCACCGCCACCACCAGGAACAGCACCCAGTCGTAATACAGCATCAGCGCCGCCGCGATGATCATGCCGCCCAGCTGCACCGAGCTGACGAACACCACATCCTGAACGCCGACGCGCACCGCCTCCAGATCGGAGGTGATGCGGCTGATCAGGCGGCCGGTCTGGGTCCCCTGGAAGAAACTCATCGGCTGCGCCAGCACGTGCCGGTAACAGGCGGCGCGCATGTCGTGCAGGACGCTTTCGCCCAGCTCTAGTGCCAGGCGGATCCGATAGCGAAACACCAGCGCCGTGCTGACCACCAGCGCCGCCAGCGCCACCACGCCCGCCACCAGCCCCCACTGGTCGTGGCGCGCGATGGGCCCGCTGATGACCGCCGCCGTGGCCCACCCGATCAGCGGCAACTGGATCGCCCGCGCGGCGACCAGCAGCGACAGGATGTTTCGTTTGCGCGCATAGGGGACGGTGAAGGCGAACAGCCGCTGGACCAGTCGTCTGTCCAGGGGACGCTGGGTCGGCCCGGAGCCCTCCACCCGGATCGGCATGTGCACGATGGCGTGGCCGGCGGTGATGCGATCCTTGACCATGCCGTCGCCGCGTGCGCCGTCGTCCCCTTGCGCTTGGGCCTGCGCTTTCAAATGATCCCTCCGCTGCCGGCCGCGCGGGACGGCGCCTCCGGGTGCCCGTCGCTGTCACCGGCGGCACCGGCGGCGTCGGTCCCTTCGCCCAGCAGGGCGGCCATCCGCCCCCCGTGGTGCGCCAGCAGCTCGGCATAGGTGCCACGCTCGACGATGCGTCCCGCTTCCAGCACCAGGATCAGGTCCGCCTGTTGCAGCAGAGCCGGCGCGTGCGTGGCCACGAAGGTGGTTCGGCCGCGCATGGTGGTGGCCAGGGCCTCCCAGATGTCGCGGGCGGTCTCGGCGTCGACCGCCGCCGTCGGATCGTCCAGCAGCAGGATGCGCGGCTCGCGCAACAGCGCGCGGGCCAGGGCCAGCCGCTGCCGCTGTCCCCCCGACAGGTTGGCCCCCAGCTCGCCCAGGACCGTGTCATAGCCGAGGGGCAGGGCGCGCACGAAGGTGTCGGCGCCGGCCACGCGCGCGGCGCGCTCGATCACCTCGCGGGGCGCGTCGGGCTGGCCGAAGGCAATGTTGGCGGCGACGGTGTGGCTGAACAGAAAACTGTCCTGAAACACCATGCCGATCTGGCGCCGCAGTTCATCCACCTCCAGCTCGCGCAGGTCGACGCCGTCGATACGGACGGTTCCGTTCGTGGGATCGTGAAAGCGGGGAATCAGGCTCAGCAGCGTGCTCTTGCCCGCGCCGGCGGCCCCCAGCAACGCCACGCAGGTGCCCGGGCGAACGTCGAGCTCGATCCCCTCCACAGCCGCACGGCGCCCGTGACCATAGGCAAAGCTGACGCTCTCGAAGCGGACGGCGCCGGTCATCTCGGAGGCGGGCAGGGGACGCGGGTCCGGCGGGCTCTCGATCTCGACGGGAGAATCCAGCACCTCGAAGACCCGCCGCGCGCCGATCAGGCTCTCCTGCAACGTGCCGGTCACCGTGGCCATGTTGGTGATCTGCGTGGAGAATTGTTGCAGCAGGCCGGCGAACACCACCAGATCGCCCAGCGACAGCGCGTGCCGGATGACCAGCGTGCCGCCGTACGCGACCAGCACCACGATGTTGACGTGGGTCAGAAGGCCGATGGTCGGCGAGAACAAGCTGATCTGTCGGAAGATCTGTTGCTGTCCATCGCGCACCTTGCGGTTGCGGCGGTTGAGATCGGCCTCCAGGATTTCCTCGGCGGCAAAGCCGCGCACCACGGCCATCCCCTGGATGCTCTCCGACATGCGCAGCACCAGGTCGTCCATCTGGGCGCGGTTGACGGCATAGGCCGGCTGCACCCGCCGCGAAAACAGCATGGTGGCCACCACCAGCAACGGCGTCGTGGCCAGACAGGCCAGCGTCAGGGGGACGTTGTGCTGCAGCATGTAGCCCAGGTAAAGGCCCAGCGACAGCAACATGATCAGGCTCTGGATCAGCACGCCGTCGACGAACGAGCGCACCGCCTGCACGTCGCTGGTGGTCCGGTTCAGCAGCGCGCCGCTGGCGTTGGCGTCGAAGAACCGAAAGCTGAGGCGCTGCATCTTGGCGTAGACGCGCGCCCGCAGCTCCGGGACGATCTCTCCCTGCACCAGGCGGTTGACGCCCACGGCGTAATGAAAATTGAACAGGGCGCGCAGCCCGGCGGCGGTCAGGGCCAGCGCCCCCAGGATGATCACCATCAGCATCGGCGACGCGGGGGCGGGCGGTGTCCACCCGTAGGGCCACGGGGGGGCGGGCGCGCGCGGATCCAGCGACGAGCGAACCACGTCGATGGCCAGCCCGCCCAGCGACAGCCCCGCCATCCCCAGCAGCAATAGGGCCACCTGCATCCCCAGCACGGCCAGACATTGCCGGCGATAGCTCCAGGCGAAATGCCAAAGCCGTCGCAGCACGTGGGCGGTGGACAGCGACGAGCCTGACACGGCCACGAAGGATAGCAGGAAGAGATAGCAGGAAGACGATTCGCAGGTTGACCGGTCGCGCCGGAGACCGTTATGGTGCCGGCCTTATGGGCCGCAACCGTTTGGCTCTCGTGTGGTTCTTGGTCATTGGAATGACAGCGACGCCGATGCTGGCCGGGGAGCGCAAGGACATCCCCGACAAGTACAAGTGGAACCTGGCGGATCTCTATCCGTCGGAGGCCGCCTGGACCAAGGCCAAGGAGGAGATCAGCCATCGCCTTCCCGAGCTGGCCAAGCACCGCGGCACGCTGAGCAAGACGCCGCAGGCCCTGCTGTCGACGCTGCAGCTGATGTTCGAGCTGGATCAGCAGCTCTCGCGGCTGGCCGTCTTTGCCAGCAGCCAGTCAGACGAAGACATCCGCGCCGCGCGCCCGCGCGAGATGCGGCAGGCGGCCGAAGAGCTGGCCACCCAGTTCTCGTCGGCCTGCTCCTGGATCCGGCCGGAGATCCTGGCGATGGATCCCGCCAAGGTGCGCAAGTTCATGGCCCAGGAGACAAAGCTGGCGCCATACCGGGTGTTCCTGGAAGAGACCCTGCGCCGCAAACCCCACACGCTCAACGCTGGTGAGGAGCGGGTGGCCGCCGAGGCGGGCGAGGTCGAGAAGGCGGGCGGCGAGG
>JAXDMH010000684.1:0-2975 GCA_034666225.1 Myxococcales bacterium | reverse complement strand
TTCACACCATCCGCATCACCGACGATGACCATCGTCCTGGCTGAAATGGCGCGCATCTGAGCGTCGGTGATGTTCTGGTCGTTCATGTTCAATACCCTCATCTTCTCGACGTAGGCCTCGAATGCCTTGGGATCTGGCGTGTGCTTCTTGAACGCTCCTTCGACGGGAGTACCAGTAAACAACTTGGCGTTCAGGCCCTCAAGCGCCTTGATCACCGCAGGGTACCAACCGTCCTGGCGATAGGTGGCCGATAGCGAGACAAGCTTGTTGACCAGCGTGGGATGGCGCAACGCCAGCTGCAGCGCCACCCCTCCACCTTGGGAGTAGCCCATCACATCTGCGCGCTCGACCTTCAGGGCCTGCAGCAATGCCGCGGCGTCATCGCCGAACTGCTCGTAAGACATCTTCCGCGACGTGTCCGCGGTTCGACCGTGGCCCTGCTGATCGAAGACAATCACCGAGCGTTTCGCGGCGAAGGCCGTCACCCAAGACTTCATCGACTCGGTGGACAGGAAAGCCCCGGGGATCAACAGCAACGGAGCTGTCTTGGACTTGCCCAGTGGGCCGTACACTTCATAGTAGAGACTCAAGCCGTTGATGGGCAGATGGCCGCTGCGTGAAGGTCTCGGTCCTTGAGGCTGGGAGGGTGGAGGCAAAGATTCCACCGCCCACGCCGTCACCCCCATGGCAGCAAGTCCTATCACCACAATTCCTCGAAACATCCGTCTGGCCTCCTCCTCCAAAAAGAAAGCACCGCTCATGCACACGGGTCAACTCCAACAATCGAGGCCCCCCTTGCGCCCGTGCATGGTGAGGCGGGTCTTCGATCGGGGACCGAAGGCCCCGCTCACTGAAATGTTGCGGCTCGAAGGACGCCGCCGGTTGGGGCCGTCGTTTCGCGCTTCGCTGCAAAGCCGGCGCCGGCAACTGTATGGGCTGATACGTCATCGACGCAACGTCCCGAGTGGCTTGGCTCTTGCGTGCTGAGGCGGCGCAGTTCCCATGAAGAGACTTCGTCTGGAAAGGACCATCTGTATATGAAGACGCGCGCACGGTTGTTCGCCAGCAGCGCCGGCTGGCTGGGTTTGCTGATGTCGGTGCTTGGTCTCGGTGGCTGCGGGATGTCCGACGTGACGCCCGACGAGCAAGGCGCGGTCAGCGGCCTGACGGCGGCACCCACCGGTCTCGAGGTGCACCCGACCGGCACGACCGGCGCCGCCCCGATTGCGCTGACCTGGAACGCCTCGCCGGGCGCGCTCCGCTACACCATCTTTCGCAGCACCACGGCGGGCGCCGAGACGTCTTACATGACGTCGACGACCAACTCGTTTCGGGACACCGGCGTCATCGCCGGTCCGCCGCGCGTCTATTTCTACAAGGTGGCCGCCGTCGACGCGAACGGCACGTCGGCGCAGTCCGCCGAGGAAGAGACGGCGACGCCGATGCCCGTGTCCACCGGCAACGGCAATGTCGGCGGCGTGGCGTCGGGGAATAGCGCGGTCTATTTCTGCAAGGACGGGCTGCGCGGCGGGTTCAAATGGTTTCAGACGTTGACGGGCTGGTTTCCGTCGGTGCTTGCCTCGACGGGCGCAAAGTCGTCAGGCCAGCTGGCGGTGGACATGGCGTACGCCAACAGGGGAACGCTGACGTTCAACAACGTCAACGTTCGAGACGCCGGCCTTTACACGCTGGACTGGCGCTATGCCTACCAGCACGGTCTGTTCAAGCTGGTCAAGAACCGTCACATGGGAATCATGGTCAATGGTGTGGCGGTGACGACGACGCTGCGGTTTCCCATCACCGACGACTTCGAGAACTATCAGCACTCGGCGCTGGAGGTCACGCTGAACGCCGGGCGCAATTCCATAGTGCTGTTCAACGTCACCGATCACGGCATTTCACGCGTCGACGAGCTGACGGTCACGCCGGCGGCGGCGGCTCGTCCGGTGGCGCCGACGGACCTGTCGGCGGCGGCTAGTCCGGGTCGCGTCACGCTGACCTGGACGGCCAGCCCCGGCGCCACCCAGTACCAGGTGTATCGCGGCACCGTCTCGGACGGTGAGGCCAACGCCGCGATCGCGACCACGAACGGCGCGACATCGTTCGTCGACACGGGCCTGGTCGCGGGGACGACCTACTTCTATCGCGTGTCCGCCAGCAGCGGCGTGGGCGTGTCATCCGATTCGAACGAGGTGACCGCGCTGTTCACGATGTGACCGCCCCTGACCTGGGTCTGGTGCCGGGCCGCCCGTCGCCTTTCGGCGATCGTCGCCGCACCCTCAGCGGAAGCAGCATCGGCACCTCTCGCTCGTAGCGCTCGTACTCCGTCCCAAACGCCTTCCGAAGGTCTCGCTCCTCGAGCCACTTCACGGCTGCCAGGATGTACCCGGTCATCGCCGCCGCCAGAAGCAGTCGCCCTTGCGTCATGGTGGGTCCGGCCCAGAAGGTCATGAGCATCCCGGTCATCATCGGATGGCGCGCAAGTCGGTACAGGCCAGGCGTGCGGAACGGAAGGCTCGGGAGCGCGCGCCCGCGGAAATAGGCGAGCACTTGCCGCACGCCGAACAGGGCGAGGCCGTCGAGCATGTGGGAGCCCACCAGCGTGACAAGCACGGCGATCTTCTCGCCCCAATGCGCCGACAGAGGGCTGGTCGCGTCGTACACGACGTGCGTGAGCCACGTCCCGGCGCGGACCAGAGGAGGACCGCTGCCGTAGGCGGCCGTACAGAATCGGATGTCGGGGCGGAGAGGCACGCGCTGCAAGGATACCCTGGCAGAAGAATTGGGTCGCCACGCTCGCGGCCGATCCGCGGGTCACGCGGCGGCGCGTTGCGCCGGGTCAGGGCGGGAGCGTGAGGATCTCGCAGCCCTGGCGTGTGACCAGCACGGTGTGCTCGAACTGGGCGGATAGCGAGCCGTCGGCGGTGACGATCGTCCACCCGTCATCGAGCTGCCGCACGTCGGGACCGCCGAGG
>JAXDMH010000683.1:0-3893 GCA_034666225.1 Myxococcales bacterium | reverse complement strand
ATGCGGCGACGTTCGATTCGGCGCTGCTGGAACCCGGGCACTGTCTGTACCTGCCGCCGGGGACCTGGCACGTGGCCCGCGCCGTTGGCCATTCCATCGCGGTCAGCATCAGCCCAAAGCGCGCCACGGTGACCGACCTGTTCTTGAATGCCATCGGCGATCTGCTGGCCGACCGACCGGAATGGCGGCGCGACCTGCTGGCCCCGCCGGGTGGACCGCAAGGCAGCGGCGGCGTCGACGCCTCCGTGGCCCAGATCATCGACGACCGCCTGGCGGAGCTGCGCGCGGCGCTGGCCGATCTGGATCCGCGTTATCTGCAGCGACAGTGGATGCGCGACGTGACGGCCGGACACGGTGAAGGCCCGAACGAGATCGCGGCCGCCGCCGCCAAGGACATCGAGATCCGCCGTTCCACGGTTTTCACGCGCGCCGACGGCGCCCCGGCGTTTCGTTTCATCGTGGCGCCCGATGGCCCTGCCAAGGAGGAGCGCTGCTATTTCTACCGCGACGTCGAATGGAGCCTGCCGCTGTCCGCGCGCGCCTTCCTGACCGAGCTGGGCAATCACCAGGAGTTCCGCGCCGAGCAGGCCCTGGCCTGGGATCGCAAGCTGCGCTTTGAAGACGTTCGCGCCTTCCTGGGAACGCTGGTCGCCGCCGGCGTTCTGCGGGCGCGTTGACGATCCCCCGGGGCCCCGACCGACGCCGGGGTATCTTTGTCGGTCATTTACCGGCGCTTTTTCCTGATTTTTGCGCGTGCAGCACAGGCGCGATTCTGGTGGCGATGAGGTCGATGGCGCTCATCAGCTTGGCGTGAGGCAAGGAGGCCGCGTTCATCTGGAACGTGACGCGGGAGAGACCGCCCAGGACCTCGCTGTGCCGGATGATCTTCTCCGTCACTTCATCGGGGTTGCCCACCAGCAGCGCACCCAGGGGCGTCCGCTGCGCCTCGAAGGCAGCCCGGGTGACGGGCGGCCAGCCGCGTTCTTTCCCGACGGTGCTCAGCGCGCGGGCGTACCCCGGGTAGAAATCGTTGACCGCCTCTTCGGTCGTGGCCGCGACATAGCCGAGGGAATGCATGCCGACCTTCAGGCGCTCTTGCGAACTTCCGAATCGCTGGGCCGTCTCCCAGTAGAGATCGACCAGGGGACGGAAGCGCCGCGGCTCGCCGCCGATGATGGCCACCATCAAGGGAAGTCCCAGAGCGCCGGCCCGCGCGAATGACTGCGGCGTGCCGCCCGCCCCCACCCAGATGGGAAACGGATTCTGCAGCGGCCGCGGATAGACGCCCTGACCGGTCAAGGCGGCGCGGTGCTTGCCCGACCAGGTGACGTTTTCGTTCTCGCAAACGTTGAGCAAGAGCTCGAGCTTCTCTTCGAACAGCTCGTCATAGTCTTCCAGCTTCAAGCCAAACAGCGGGAAAGCGTCGACGAACGAGCCACGTCCGACCACCATCTCGGCCCGCCCTTGCGAGATGAGATCCAGCGTCGCGAAGTCCTGGAACACCCGCACGGGGTCGGCGGCGCTGAGGACGGTGACGGCGCTGGTGAGACGGATGCGCTTTGTCCGCGCCGCCGCCGCCGCCAGGATGACCACCGGCGCCGAGTCCAGATAGTCGGGGCGGTGGTGCTCGCCGATTCCAAAGACGTCCAGGCCCGCCTGATCGGCGTGTTCGATCTGTTCGATCAGGTTTCGCAGACGTTCCGACGGGCTGATGGCCAGGCTGGCGTCGTCATAGGCCGCTGCGAAGCTGTCAATTCCCACCTGCATGTCGGGACCTCCCTCGATCGGCCAAACGTATTGCACACGCCCATCTGGCGCCACCCTTCGGTAGACCTTATTCGTGAGAGTATTTCCAGCGATGACACCCTGGCCCGACCTCACAATCAGCGCCTGGCGCGACACCTACGCCACCGTCCTGCTGTACGCCCAGATCGTCGGCAAGATCCGGCTGGCCCTGACGCCCAAGATGAACCAGTGGTGGAACGTGCCGCTGTACCTGACCACCCGGGGACTGACCACGTCGCCCATGCCTTATGGCGATCGCACGCTGTCGATCGACTTTGATTTCATCGATCACCTGGTGGTCATTCGCGACAGCAACGGGCAGGTGCGGACCTTGGGGCTGGCCGGAACGCCGATGCGCGTCTGCGATTTTTACCGCGCCCTGTTCGCCGAGCTGGCCGCCATCGACGTGCAGGTCCACATCAACACAGCGCCGCAAGAGTGTCCGGTGACCGCGCATTTTCCCGACGACAAGGAGCACGCCAGCTATGACCCCGCCGCCGCGCACCTGGCCTGGGACGTCTTTCGCCGCATCGAACCGGTTTTTGAAACCTTCCGTTCTCGCTTTCGCGGCAAGTGCAGCCCCGTGCATCTGTTCTGGGGCGCCTTCGACCTGGCCGTCACGCGCTTTAACGGCCGGCGCGCGCCGTTGCGCCAGGCGCCGGTCGACCGAGACGCCTACGACGAAGAAGTGTGCTCGCTGGGCTTCTGGCCGGGCGATCCCTGGACCGGCGGCAGCGAGGCCATGTTCTATTCGTACACGGTCCCCGAACCGGCTGGCTTTGCCGCGCAGAGCGTTCGCCCGGCGGCGGCGTTTTACAGCGCGCAGATGAAGGAGTTCTTTCTGCCGTACGACGAGGTCCGGCGGGCGGCGGACCCGGCGGCGGCGATCCTGGAGTTCGCGCAGAGCACCTACGACGCGGGCGCGACGCTGGCCGGCTGGGATCGCCAGGCGCTGGCGTATCCGTAGCGACGGGGCGGCCAACCTGCGCCGCTATCCGATGGGGGGCGGAGTATGATGACGGCGCGATGTACCCCCAACACGCCAGCCAACCGGCGCCGCCATCCAGCGCCGACCTCGTGTATGCGAAAGACCGGCTGGAGCTGTTGCTGGAGGTCAGCCGGGCAGCCGCTTCCCTGGAGCTGCCTGCCCTCATCGATCGCGTCGGGACCTGTCTGCAACGTAGCCGCTGGAACTGGGACCACACCAGCGTCTGTCTCCGCGAACCCGAGGGAAAAGCCCTGCGGGTCCATCACCTGTTCCTGGCGCCGGGCCCGCTGGAGGCGAGCCACCGAGATTACCGGGGCGGTTGCCTGGTCCCCATCGAGGGCACCCAGCTGGGACGCGCGTTGACGACCGGTCGGCCCTGCGTCACCAACACCTTGGCCGAGTACGCCGCCACCTCGGCGCCTTCGTGGACCGGCCACGTCATGCCGCTGATGCCGTCAACATTTTCGAGCTGCATTGTTCCCCTTGTCTGCCGCGGGCGAACGATCGGCACCCTGGCGGCGGCCTGCGCCCGCGACGGCGCGTTCGACAGCGAAGCGATCCAGCTCATCGGCCAGCTGGCCGACGTCATCGCGCCGGCGGTCGAAAATGCGATCTCCTATCGCGAGATCAAGCAGCTGAAGGAGCGGCTGGCTTCGGAAAATCGCTATCTGAATAGCGAGATCAGCGCCCCCTTCGGAGAGATCGTCGGCGAGAGCCCGGCCCTGCGGCGCCTGCTGGCGTTGATAGAGTCTGTCGCGCGCACGAACACCACCGTTCTGATTCACGGCGAGACCGGCACCGGGAAGGAGATGGTCGCCCACGCCATCCATCGCCTCAGTCAGCGTCGGGCCAGCACCTTCATCAAGCTCAACTGCGCTGCCATCCCCAGCGGCCTCCTCGAGAGCGAGCTGTTCGGCCACGAGAGGGGAGCCTTCACCGGGGCCAGCGCGCTGAAGACCGGCCGCTTCGAGCTGGCGCATCAGGGAACGCTGTTTCTGGACGAGGTGGGCGAGCTGCCCCTGGAGGTCCAACCCAAGCTGCTGCGGGTGCTGCAAGACCAGGAGTTCGAGCGGGTCGGCGGCACCAAGATGGTCAAGGTCGACGCCCGCCTGATCGCCGC
>JAXDMH010000682.1:0-8666 GCA_034666225.1 Myxococcales bacterium | reverse complement strand
CCCGAGGCGGAGATGCGCCGCCTCGGGGAGCTGGGGCTGCTGGGCGTGACGGTGCCGGCGGAGTGGGGCGGGTCGGAGGCGGGGCCGGTGGCGCTGGCGCTGGCCGTGCGCGAGGTGGCGCGCGCTGACGCCTCGGTGGCCGTGACCATGTCGGTGACCAACATGGTCGCGGAGATCTTGGCTCGCTGTGGGACCGACGACGCGCGCCGCGCTCATCTGCCTGGTCTGTGCAGCGGCGACGCGGTGGCCGGCGCCTTCGCGCTGTCAGAGGCGCAAGCGGGCAGCGATCCGCGCGCCATGACCACCACCGTCCAGCGCTCGCCCACCGGCGGTTACGTCATCACCGGCCAAAAGCTGTGGACCACGTCGGGTGATCGGGCGGGCGTCCTGATCGTGGCGGCGCGCCACGGCGCTTCGATGGCCGCCCCCGGCTATTCGGCCTTCGTGCTGCCCACGCCGGCGCCCGGCCTGTCGCCCGGCAAGCGCGAGCGCAAGATGGGGCAGCACGGGTCATCGACCATGGCCATGACCTTCGACGCGGTCACCGTGCCGGCGGACGCCTTGCTGTCGGGGGAAGGGGACGGCCTGCGCGTGGCGCTGGCGGGCCTGGGCAGCGGGCGCATCGGTATCGCCGCGCTGTCGATCGGGATCGGGCAGGCGGCCCTGGAGGCGGCCCGCCGCCACGTGCGCGAGCGCGAGCAATTCGGCGCGCCCCTCGGTGCCCAGCAGGCGATCCAGTTCATGCTGGCCGACGCCGCCACGGGCCTGGACGCTGCCTGGCTGTCGACGTTGCAGGCGGCCTGGCGCAAGCAAACCGACCAGCCGTTCGTGCGCCAGGCCTGCCAGGCCAAGCTGCTGGCGTCGGAGATCGCCAACCAGGTGTGCGATCGGGCCATTCAGATGCTGGGCGGTTACGGGTACACGCGCGACTTCCCCGTCGAGCGCTATTTCAGGGATGCGCGCGTGACCACGCTGTACGAAGGGACCAGCCAGATCCAGCGCCTGGTGATCGCGCGCGAGCTTCTGCGCGAGGCAGGGAGCGGCCGGGCGCCAATCTGATAACATCGAAGGCGCAGTGCCAGACGAGAAACGAAAGATCCGGATCCTGGTGGCCAAGCCCGGCCTGGACGGCCACGATCGCGGCGCCAAGGTGGTGGCCCGGGCCCTGGCCGACGCCGGTTACGAGGTCATCTATACCGGCCTGCACCAGACGCCCGAGATGATCGCCGCGACCGCGCTGCAAGAGGCGGTCGACGCTGTCGGCCTGTCGATCATGTCGGGCGCGCACATGACCCATTTCCCGGCGGTCATGCAGGCGATGCGCGACAAAGGGGTGGGGGACGTGGTGGTGTTCGGCGGCGGCATCGTCCCCGACGACGACGTGGTGGCCCTGAAGGCGCTGGGCGTGGCCGAGATCTTCAAGCCCGGCTCGTCCACGCAGGCCATCGTCGACTGGATCGAACGCGACCTGCGGCCGCGCCTGGAAGGAGCCGCCGCGTGAGCCGAGACCGGCGATCGACGCTGGTGGCCTGGACGGCGGCCCTGGTTTTTCTGTGCGGGGCCCCGGCGGCCCGGGCCAACGCCCAGCCCAAGAGCGAAGAGGCCCGCGTGGCCGAGGTGTTGCAGTCCACGCTGGTCGCCCACGGGGCCGAGGTCCACCGCTGCTTTGAAAAGGCGCTGGCCGACAGCATGGACGTGGCCGGCAAGCTGGAGCTGGAGGTCGACGTCGGCGAAGGCGGCCACATCACCAGGGCCGAGCCCGCGTCGGACGAGGTGAAATCGCCGGTGTTACTGGCCTGCCTGCAAGAGATGGCGCAGACCTGGTCGCTGGTCGGCATCGACGCCGGCAGCAAGGTGATCGTCCCGCTGACCTTCGAAGGGCAGATGTCCCAGTGGGTGGTGAAGGCAGCCGACGCCCCGGCGCGCGGACCGGCCGCCGCCAGGCAGCACGGGGCCGGGGGCGCGCCGTTCTCGGTCAAGCTGCTCATCGACGAGGCCACCATGCGCGCCCGTCAGGCGTCCATGTCGCTGCTGACCATCTCGCCGGCCAACCGCATCGCCATGCACCGCCATCCGGGCGCGGAGATCCTGTACGTCCTGTCGGGGCACACGCGCATCCTGGGACCCCCGGGAACGACGCCCGAAAAACTGTCGGAGGGAACGGCCATCTTCATCCCCGCCGGCATGCCTCACGTCATCGAGAACATGGTGCGCACGTCGCCGGTGTCGATGCTGCAGGTGTTTGCGCCGATGGGCCCGGAGCGGGTCTACCGGGATCCCACCGACGCCAAGGGGCGGGCGGCCTTCGAGGTCATTCGCGACGCGGGCCGCGCCAGGGGCCCGGCGGGCGCGCACCTGACCGTGGCGTCTACAGCCAAGCCGGTGTCGCTGCCGGGGGGCGCCTCCAAGGGGCACGCCCGCGTCCTGCTGGATCCCGCGTCGACGGGCAGCAGCGCCGCCAGCGTCACCGTCATCGAAGCCGAACCGGGCGCCGAGCTGCCCCGCCAGGTCAACGAGGGGTCGGCGGCGTTGTTGTTCGTGCTCAGCGGCGGCGGCCACGTCACCGTGGGCAGCGATCGCTTTGCCTTCGGCGCCGACCAGGCCATCCACATCCCCGAGAACCAACCGCACGCCATCAAGTTCGGCGAAAAGACCGTGGTGGTGCGCGTCGACGCGCCGGCGGGGCCGGAGCAGCGGTTCAAAAAGCCGGCCAAGGGCAAAGCCGTCGAATAGCCCAGCAAAGGAAATCCCCCCGGATGAATTTCGACCTCAGCGAAGAACAGCGACTGTTGCAAAAGTCGGTTCGCGATTTCTGCGACAAGGCCATCGTGCCCAACGCCCGCCGCTGGGACGAAGAAGAGACCTTCCCGCACCAGATCATCCCGGCCATGGGCGAGATGGGCCTGCTGGGCATGCAGATCCCCGAGGAGTACGGCGGCGCCGGAATGAAGTTCCTCGACTTCGTGGTGGCGCTGGAAGAGGTGGCCCGCGCCGACGCCTCCGTCGGGCTGACCATGGCCTCGCACAATTCGCTGTGCACCGGGCACATCTATCTGGCAGCCAACGAAACCCAGCGCCGCCGTTACCTGCCCCCGCTGGCCAGCGGCAAGGTGCTGGGCGGCTGGGGTTTGACCGAACCAGGCTCGGGCTCCGACGCCGGCGCCGCGCGGGCCCGCGCTGATCGGCGCGGCGACAAATGGGTCCTGAGCGGCACCAAGACGTTCATCACCCAGGGCTCCGTCGGCGGCATCTACGTGGTGCTGGCCTCGACGGCGCCCGCCCTGAAGGCCAAGGGGCTGACCGCCTTCATCATTGAACGTGGCACGCCGGGATTTCGCACCGGCAAGCGCATCGAGAAGATGGGCCTGCACGCCTCCGACACCACCGAGCTGGTGATGGAAGACGTCGAGCTGTCCGACGAGCAGCGCCTGGGCGAGATCAACCACGGCTTCTTCGACACGTTGCAGATCCTGGACAAGGGGCGCATCGGCATCGGGGCCTGGGCGGTGGGAATCGGCCGCGCCGCGCTGGAGGCGTCGAAACGCTACGCCAAGGAGCGCGTCCAGTTCGGCAAACCGATCGCCGAGTTTCAAGCTATCCAGATGATGCTGGCCGACATGGCGACCGAGCTGGACGCCGCCCGCCTGCTGGTCTGGCGCGCCGCCTGGATGCAGGATCAGAAACAGCGCACCACCCTGGAATCGTCGGTCGCCAAATATTTCGCGGCCCGCGCGTCGATGCGGGCCTGCAACAACGCCATCCAGATCCACGGCGGGTACGGATACACGCGCGAGTTCGACGTGGAACGGTACCTGCGCGACGCCAAGCTGGCGGAGATCGGCGAGGGGACGAACGAGGTGCAGAAGATGGTCATCGCCCGCGAGATCCTGAAAGCGGCGGCAGGCCACTGATCGTGGCCGCCGGCAGCCGGGTCGAACGCGTGCTGGCCGGCGACGCGCGCGCCCTGGCCACGCTGCTGCGCGACCTGGACGACGGCCTGCCCGCCGCCCGTCAGGACCTGCGGACGCTGTACCCGCGCACCGGCCGCGCCTTGATCGTCGGTATCACCGGCAATCCGGGCGTCGGCAAATCGACGCTGGTCGACGGCCTCATCGCCCGTTACCGCGGTCAGGGCTTGCGCGTGGGCGTGGTGGCGGTGGATCCCTCCAGCCCCTACTCGGGTGGGGCGCTGCTGGGCGATCGCATCCGCATGCAGCGCCACGCCACCGACGAGGGAGTGTTCATCCGTTCGCTGGCCACGCGCGGGCAGATGGGTGGCCTGTCGCGCTCGACCGCCGATGTGGCCGCGGTGCTGGACGCTGCAGGATTCGGCGTGGTGCTGATCGAGACCGTCGGCGTCGGCCAAGCCGAGATCGACGTCGTCACCGCCGCCGAGGTGGTGGTGGTGGTGACGGCGCCGGGGCTGGGCGACGACGTGCAGGCGCTGAAGGCGGGTATCCTGGAGATCGCCGACATCCTGGTGGTGAACAAGGGCGATCGCGACGGCGCCGGTCGGGCCCTGCGCGATCTGACCGCCATGCTGGAGCTGGCCCGCCCGCTGCGAACGCCGCCCGTTGATTTGCTGCGCACGGTGGCCGCCAGCGGCGAAGGGGTGGAGGCTCTGGCCGCGGCCATCGACCAGCGCCGCCGTCTGCCTGAGGACGTTCGCGCCGCCCGACGGCGCCAGCAGGCGGAGGCCCAGCTGATGGCCATCGTCGGCGAGCTGGGCCGGCGATCGGTGAATCTGGCCCTGGGAACCGCCGCAAAACCGGGCCCCTTGGCGCACCTGGTCGACGAAATCGCCGCGCGCAGCCTGGATCCACACAGCGCCGCCGAGGTCGTGCTGCACGCGGGATTAATCCCCCGATGATGATAAAATTGACGGATGCGTATCAAAGTCTCTTACGTCAGCGTCGTTGGTTGCCTGCTGGCCGGTGCCCTTGGTTGCGGCCTGATCAGCAAAGACATTCTGCGGACGACGTTCAACCTCCCGGCCAAGACCTACAGCTTCGACACCGCCAGCTGGAGTTTGCCCATGGGTGACATCCCGGCCGTCCCCTGCGGCAACGGGCAGGTCGTCACCGACTGTTGCAACCCGCCCGCGCCGTTGCCGGCGGTTGACTGCAGCGTCAATTCCTTTGCGTGCGACAACAACGTCTGCGCCTTGCACGTCCCCGTCAGCGTCTCGCAGGTGATGGACCTCAAGAAGGAGGTTCCGGCGCTGGGCAGCTTCAGCAACCAGTCATTGATCGACGTGGCCATCACCCAGATCAAGTACGCCTACTCCAGCAGCATGAACGTCGATCTGCCGCCCGTGGATCTGTACCTGGCGCCCGAGGGCGTCACGTCGGCGTCTGACCCCAGCGCCAAGAAGTTCGGCCGCACCAAGACCATCCCCGCCGGCGCCACCGGCGACGACACGGTCGACCTTGATCCCAGCGGCGGCGCCGCCTTCACCGACTACGCCCATCATTTCGGAACCCCGTTCAACTTCATCGCCGCCACGACGGTGGTGATCCCTTCGGGCTCGCCGATCCCGTCAGGCCGCGTGAACATCGTCGTGCAAGGCACGGCGACCGCCGGGATCTAGAGAGACCTGCAGGGAATCAGGCGTCCCTCACCCTAACCCTCTCCCCGCAAGCGGGGCGAGGGGACCGGAAGGAAAGCCAGCTGCCGTAGACAGTGGGCGAGCATCGCTCTTCCGATCCCTTTTCTGCCCATCTGACCCTTTCTGCACCCATCCGGTCCCTTCTCCCCGTTTGCGGGGAGAAGGTTAGGATGAGGGGCCGCGCACCCAGTCTTTGCCCTGGACAGTCGACCGATCCCTGCGCGATCGTCGCTTCGATGGGCACCGCCACCGACGTCGTCATCGCGGGTGCCGGGCCGGCGGGCGTGGCCACGGCGGTGGCGCTGGTGCAGCGCGATCCGGCTCTGGCCGGGCGCATCGTCTGTTTCGATCGGGCGCGCTTTCCGCGGGCCAAGCCGTGCGGCGGCGGCCTGACCGGCCACGCGCGGGCGGCAATGGAAACGCTGGGACTGTCCGTTCGCGTGCCGCTGGTTCCCTGCGACGAAGGGCGCATCATCTATGGCGACCACGCCCGCGACGTGCGCCTGCAGCGGCCGGTCGACGTGGTCAGGCGCGAAGACTTTGACGCTGACCTGGTGGCGCAGGCCCGCCAGCGCGGCATCTCGATCATCGAGGGCGAAGGGCTGGCGGAATTCACCGTCGATCTCACCGCCGGCGTCGTTCGCGTGACGACCACCGGCGGCGGCACCATCACCGCGCGCGTCCTGGTCGGCGCCGACGGGGCCGGCAGCCGCGTGCGCAAGGCGCTGGTGGGCGATAGCGCGGGCAGCCGCCCGCTGCGGCTTTTCAGGGCCGAATTGCCGGCGCCGCGCGCCCTCGGTCGCTGCATGATCTACGATTTTTCGCCCATGGCCGAGGGGCTGCGCGGTTACGTCTGGCTGTTCCCGGTGGCGGGCGGCCTGGTAAACGTCGGCGTCATGCACTATCCGTCGCGGCGCCTCTCGGGCGCGGCGCTGGAGGAGATCTTGCGCCGGGCCCTGCGTCGCCACGGCATCGACGTCGGCGACGGCGCCCGCGGTTGGCCGGCCTGGGCCTATGACCCGCGCGCCCAGATCGCGGCGCCGCACCTTTTGTGCGTGGGGGACGCCGCCGGCATCGATGCGCTGACCGGCGAAGGGATCGCCGTCGGTCTGGAACAGGGGATCGTCGCCGCCGACGCCATCGTGCAGGCGCTGGCCAGCGGCGATTTTCGGTTCGCCGATTATCGCCGCGCGGTGCGCAAGGCCGTCGTCGGGCGCGAGCTGGCCCTGGATCGCCGCCTGGCCTCGTTGCTGTACGCCACGCGCGGCAGCCGCCTGTGGCTGTCGCTGGTGCTGTTCGACCGCCGCATGCAGGAGCTGTACGCCGCGCGCGTCTCGGGTTCCATGGTGCTGGCCGATCGCGGTCGCGACCTGCTGGCGGCGCTGGCCCGCCACGCGCTGGCCGCGCCCAGCCGCATGCGCCGCCTGAGCGCGATCAGTTAAAGCGGTCGCCGCCCGACGGCGTGCCGGAGGGCCCGCTCACGGTCGCTGCCGGGGCGGCGGCCGTCGTACCGCTGGAGGCACCGCCGCTGGCGCCGGTGGACGATCCCGATCCCGACCCCGATGCCGATCCTGCGGCGGGCGGCGTGGCGGGCGGTTTCGCCGCCGAGCCACCGGAGTTGCCGCCGCCTGCCGCTGCCTTGGCGATGGCCGCCTTGGTGGCCGCGGCGTTCACCCGTTCCTTCAGCTCCTTGCCGACCTTGAAAAAGGGCAGGCGCTTTGGCTTCACGCTGACGGCGCTGCCGGTGCGCGGGTTGCGCCCTTCATAGGCGCGATAGCTGCGGATCTCGAAGCTGCCGAAGCCCCGGATTTCGATCCGATCGCCGTTGCGCAGGGCCGCTTCCATGCAATCGAATATGGCGTTGATGAGAAGCTCTGCCCGGCCCTTGGGCATCTTCTCCGTCTCGCACAACATATCGATGAGATCTGATTTCGTCATCGCGACCTCTCCCCCCGGATGCGCAAAACGCGAGCAGCGAACGAAGGTATCGTCTTCGGCCCCCGCAGGCAACCAGAAAAAGACTATGTTTCGGCGGTGTTACGCAATGGCCCGGTATTCGCCAAAGACCCCCCGCAGGGCATCGGCGATCTCGCCCAGGGTGGCCCGGGCCTTCACTGACGCCAGGATCCCCGGCACCAGATTGTCCGTGCCCCGGGCGGCGGCCACCAGCGTCCCCAGCGCGCCCTGGGCCGCGCCCTCATCTCGGCCCGCCCGAAATTGCTGCAACCGGGTCGCCTGGGCGGCCTCCAGGGATGGGTCCAACCTGTGCAACGCTGGGCTGAACGATTCACCTGACTTGCCTGATTGCTCGGCGAAGGCGTTCTGCCCGACGATGATGCGCTCGCCGTTCTCCACGGCGCGCTGGTGCTCGAAGGCGCGCCGCTCGATCTCGCCCTGGGGAAACCCCTGCTCGACCGCGGCCACCATGCCGCCGCGCTCGTCGATCTCGCGCAGCAATAAATTGGCCCGCGTCTCGATCTCGGTGGTCAGCGCCTCGACGGCGTAGGCGCCGCCCAGCGGATCGGCCACGTCCGGCACGCCCGATTCGTGGGCGATGATCTGCTGCGTGCGCAGGGCCAGCGACGCCGCCGCCTCCGTCGGCAGAGACAGCGCCTCGTCATATCCGTTGGTGTGCACCGACTGCGCTCCCCCCAGCACCGCGGCCAGCGCCTCGATGGTGGTGCGCACGATGTTGTTCAGCGGCTGTTGCGCCGTCAGCGACGACCCGGCCGTCTGGGCGTGGAATCGCAGCATCAGCGAGCGCGGATCTTGCGCCTTGAATCGCTCGCGCATGATGCGCGCCCACAGCCGGCGCGCCGCCCGAAACTTGGCCACCTCTTCCAGCAGGTTGGCGTGCGAATTGAAAAAGAAGGACAGCCGCGGCGCGAATTCGTCGACGGGCAATCCCCGATCGATGGCCGCCTGAACGTAGGCGATGCCGTCGCCCAGCGTGAAGGCCACCTCTTGTACGGCGTCGCTGCCCGCCTCGCGGATGTGATAGCCGCTGATGCTGATGGTGTTCCAGCGCGGGAGTTCGTCGCGGCAGAAGGCGAAGGTG
>JAXDMH010000681.1:0-4339 GCA_034666225.1 Myxococcales bacterium | reverse complement strand
CGGCCAGCATGGCCGACGCCGTGTGGTGCCCGTGCGTGTCGGCGGGGCCCGGCGAAAAGCGGGTGATGATCACGTCCGGCTGAAACCGTCGGATCACGAACACCATGTCGGCCAGGATCGGATCGCGGCCCCAGATCTTCAGCGTCTCGTCGTGGCTCTTGGAGAATCCGAAGTCGCGCGCCCGGGTGAAGAACTGCTCGGCGCCGTCGACGCGACGGGCGGCCAGAAGCTCCTGCGTGCGAATCAATCCCAGGTCCGGCCCTTTTTCGGCGCCAATCAGGTTCTGGCCGCCGTCGCCGCGCGTGACCGAGAGATACCCGGTGCGCAGCAGCCGCCCGTTCCCCAGATAGGCCAGCAGCGTGGTGTTCTCGTCGTCGGGGTGCGCGGCCACGTACAGCGCGCTGCCCACGACGCCCAGCTTGGCCAGGGCCAGTTGAATCTGGGCGGCATTTGGTTGCGGCGGCGGCCCGGCGGCGTTTGCGCTGGAGATCATGGACAGCAGAATTCCCGAACCGACCAATCCCAATGATGATGATGAAACGAACCGAGGAGGTGACATCGACGAAAAACGTCCGCGCATGTTGTGGTGAAACGACGACCCGCGCTGGGGGTCGCGGCGGAGTATATATTGCGTACGTCCGTGCGCCGCCCATTCTCCAGTTCGTACCTGGCCGGCGAGGCGGCGGCGCGTGCCTTCATCCGGGCCGATTTTCGCGACGCCGGTGAACGGAAGGCGGCGGCCCGGCGGGCGGCGGCCCGAATGGCCGCGCCGGGATTGGTGGCGGCGCTGCGCGATCAGGACGCGAGGCTGCCGGAAAGCGCGGCGCGCCGGCGTAATCTGGAGAGACTGGCGGCGGGCGGGACTGCGGTGGTGGCGACCGGACAGCAGGTCGGGCTGTTCCTGGGCCCGCTGTACAGTTTTTACAAGGCGGCCTCGGCGGTGGCCGTTGCCCGGGCCATCGAAGGCGAAACCGGCATCCCCTGCGTCCCGCTGTTCTGGTTGCAGACGGAGGATCACGACTTCGCCGAGATCGCCGGCTGTACCGTCGCCGGCGCCGGCGTCGACGCAGCGCCGGCCCGGCTGAGCCTGCGGCTGGACAGCGCGCGCTGTTCGATCGCGCATCGGGTCCTGGGCGACGAGGTGGGCGAGCTCGTCGATGCGCTGGGCGATGCGCTGCCGCCCGGGCCGGCGGCGGACGAGACGGTGGCGTTGCTGCGCGCGCATTACGTGACCGGGCGGCCGGTCGCCGCCGCCTTCGCCGGATTGCTGGCCACGTTGTTCGCCGACGAAGGCCTGCTGATCCTGGATCCTCGCGACGCGCGCGTCGCTGCTGAGGCAGTGCCCACCTACCGACGCACGCTGGAGACGACCGCCGATCTCGAGCAGTGTCTGGCGGCGCGGCGCGCGCAGCTGGACCACGCCGGTTTCGGCGAGCAGATCACACTGCGCCCGAACTGCTCGCTGCTGTTCTTTCATCCACAAGGCGCGACTGGCCCGCGCTTTCGCCTGCAGCGGCCGCCATCGGCCGCGGACCGGCCTTGGACGCTGGCCGGAGACCAAAAGTCGCTGGCGCTGTCACCGGACGAGGTCACGCAGACGCTGCAGAGCGAGCCGCTGCGGTTTTCCACGTCGGCGCTGCTGCGGCCGATCGTTCAAGACACGCTGCTGCCGACGGTGGCCTACGTGGGCGGGCCGGGGGAGATCAACTACTTCGCCCAGATGGCCCCGCTTTACGATCACTTTGGCCTGACGCCGCCCCTGGTGGTGCCGCGCGGGCGCTTTCGCGTGATCGACGCCGGGGCCCGCCGGTTGCTCCGCCAGCTGGGCCTGGCCCCCGACGACGTCGGCCGCCCGCGCGCCGCGCTGGCCGATCGATTGCCCCTGCAGCGGCCGCCGGGGGCGCCCGACCCTGCCCAGCTGCGCAAGCGCGTGGCCGAGCAGTTGACGCCTCTTGTGGAAGAGCTGATCACCTCGACGTTGGCCGCCGGCCCCTCGCAGGTGCGGGCCGCCGACCGGACACGGGCCAGCGTCGCCCACGCCCTGCGCCGGCTGGTAGACCGATACGAATACACGCTGGTGGAACGCGACACCGTCACCAGCGGGCGGCTTGAACGTTTGCAGGCCGCTCTGTGTCCTGAGGGTGTGCCCCAGGAAAGATTCTATTCGTGGCCGTCGCTGGCCGGCCGGTACGGCTGGCGCCCGCTGAAGACGCTGGTGCTGGAACGCCTGCAATCCGCGGGGCCGTTTTCCACCGACCTGCAGGACATCGAACCGTGAACGCGGACGACGTCAGCGTCCGCGCAGGCGCAGACAGTCTGCGCCTGGGGATTGCCTGCTTCTCCACCTTCGGCGGCAGCGGCGTCATCGCCACCGAGGTCGGTCAGTCGCTGGCGCGGCGAGGCCACCAGGTGCACGTCTTCAGCGACGAACGTCCGGGGCGTCTGACCAGCGGCCAGTCCAACGTCACCTTTCATCAGGTCGACGCCCGGCACTATCCGCAGATCAAGGACAGCGCGTACATGCTGGCGCTGACCTCGGCCATCGTCGAGGTCTCGCGGCGCGAACAGTTGCAGCTGATTCACGCCCACTATGCACTGCCCCACGCGGTCAGCGCCACGCTGGCCCAGCAGGTGATCGGCGCGGGCGCGCCCAGGCTGGTGACCACCCTGCACGGCACGGACATCACCCTGGTCGGCAGCGATCCCAGCTTCCTGCCGCTGACCCGGTTTTCGATCATGGTCAGCGACGCGGTGACGGTTCCGTCGGCCTGGTTGCGGGAGGCGACCTATCGATTTTTGGACGTGCCCCAGACGCTGGACATCGACGTCATCCCCAACTTCGTCGACAGCGAAAGATTCAGACCCGCGGCGGATTCGTCGACGACGGCGGCGCCCGATCGGACGGCGCCGCGGGTGCTGGTCCACGTCTCCAACTTTCGCCCGGTCAAGCGGGTTGCGGACGTGGTGCGCGTGTTTGCCCGGGTGCGCGCCCAGCGACCGGCCAAGCTGCTGCTGGTGGGCGACGGCCCCGACGCTGAAGGTACGCGCGCCCTGGCCGCCGCGCTGGGTGTCGCCAGCGACGTCACCTTCCTGGGCGAGCGCATCGATCTGACCGACGTCCTTTGCCACAGCGACCTCTTCTTGCTGACGAGCGAGACGGAAAGCTTTGGCCTGGCGGCGCTGGAGGCGATGGCCTGCGGCGTGCCGGTGGTGGCCGCGCGGGTGGGCGGACTGCCCGAAGTGATCACCGACGGCGAGACCGGCCTGCTGGCGCCCCTGGGTGACATCGACGCGCTGACCGCGCAGGTCAATCGACTGCTGGACGATGAAGCGCTGCGATCGAAGATGGCCCGCGCGGCCCGCCAGCGCGCGGTCACCGTTTTCCAGGTTGCGCCGGCGGTCGAAAAATATGCCGCGGTCTATCGACGGGTGCTGGGGCTGTGATCGCAGCGGACGCTGGCGTCAGATTCAGATCTTCTTTTTCCAGTCACCAAGCGCGGTCTTGACCTCGTCCGCCAGAAAGAAGCCGGGCCCCTTCTCGCCCAAAAGCTGCGCCTTTTCCGCCAGCGGGTAGGCCTGCTTGAAGTCGCCCTTGGCGGCCAGCAGCTGGGCCTTGATCCACACGTTGAACCAGTCTTCTTTCAGGGCCAACGACTGATCGATGTATTTGAGGCCGGTGTCGTAGTCCTTCTTTGTCTCCAGCATGTACCGCGCGGCTGTGGCGTACGGGCGCCAGCTGTTGCCAAGGACAGTGTTGATGCTGGCCAGTATCTGCTGGCTGGTGTTGATGGTGATGGGGATGGGCAAGCGCACCTTCTCCCATTCCAGCTCCAGCGACGCCTTGTCGTCGGTGAAATCCGTCACCTGATAGTTCAGACGTTCGCGAAACGGCGCGGGCTTCGGCGTGACTGAGACGCGGGCGATGTCGTCGGCGGCCTTGTAGTCGCTGCCGGTGCCGTTCTGATCGAATTTCTTGCTGAGGACGACGGTCCAGGCGGCCTTGGCGGCGGGAATAACGAACAGGGCATAGCTGCCGGCCGGCACCGGTTTGTCGCCGACGCTGACGTCCTTGCTGAAGGTGACCTTGGTGGCCTGGTTCGCCCCGGCCCGCCACAGCTTGTCGTAAGGCACCACGCCGCCCCAGATCTTGCGGCCCTTGACGCCCGGACTGCTGTACTCGACCGAGAGGTCCGTCAACCCCACGGTCTGCGATACCTTGGCGGTCGGGCTGGGACGCGGCAGTTCCAGTTGCGGTTGCTGCTGCGCCGACGAAGGACCGGCGGCCAGGACGACGGCGGCGAGCGCGAACAGGGACCACAGACAACGAAGACGACCGGTT
>JAXDMH010000680.1:0-8777 GCA_034666225.1 Myxococcales bacterium | reverse complement strand
GAGGAACGGACGGTGCTGATGCCCGAGATCGCCCGCTGGGAATGTAGCTTCGCCCGATAAAGGGCCGCCAGAAGCACGTCAGGTTCGACCGCGCGGCAGCTGCGTGCCGCGCAGGCCCGTGTGCTGGGTGCGAAGCTTGCCGCCCGGGGTTCGCGGGTGCCGCGGCGCGGATTCGCCGCGCGGTTGATGGCGCGGAATCAGGTGCTGGGCGCTGCCGCCGATCAGATCGGCCCGCCCCATTCGCGCCAGCGCTTCACGCAGCAAGGGCCAGTTGGCCGGATCGTGATAGCGGAGAAAGGCCTTGTGCAGGCGCCGCACCTTGAGGCCCTTGGGGATGAACACGTCCTCTGACCGGCGGCTGACCCGCCGCAGCGGGTTCTTGCCAGAGTGGTACATGGCCGTCGCCGTGGCCATGGGCGACGGCAGGAAGGCCTGGACCTGGTCGGCGCGAAAACCATTCTGCTTTAACCACAGGGCCAGAGCCAGCATGTCCTGGTCGGTGGTGCCGGGGTGCGAGGCGATGAAATACGGGATCAGATACTGCTTCTTTCCAGCTTGCTGCGAGTATTTGTCAAAGAGACGCTTGAACTTTTCGTAGGAGCCAATCCCCGGCTTCATCATCTTCGACAGCGGCCCGGACCGGGTGTGCTCGGGGGCGATCTTCAGATATCCGCCCACGTGGTGGGTGGCCAGCTCGCGCACGTAGGCCGGCGACGTCGCCGCCAGGTCGTAACGCAGGCCCGACGCGATGAGGATCTTCTTGATCCCCGGGATCTGCCGGGCCCTGCGGTAAAGGCCGATCAACGGATCGTGATCGGTCAGCAAGTTCCGACAGATGTCCGGGTAGACGCAGGACGGGAGGCGGCAGGCCGCTTCGATCTTCGGACTCTTGCAGTGCAGGCGGTACATGTTGGCGGTGGGCCCACCCAGGTCGGAGATGACGCCGGTGAACCCGGGCACCGTGTCGCGAACCGTGGCGATCTCGCGCAGGATCGACGCCTCGGACCGATTCTGGATGATGCGCCCCTCGTGTTCGGTGATGGAACAGAACGAGCAGCCCCCGAAGCAGCCGCGCATGATGGTGATGGAAAAGCGGATCATCTGATAGGCCGGGATGGCCGCCTGGCCGTAACGCGGGTGGGGCCGGCGCGTGTAAGGCAGCTCGTAAAGCGCGTCCATCTCCGCCGCCGACAGCGGCAACGGCGGCGGGTTCAACCAGACGTCGATGTCGCCGTGGCGCTGGACCAGGGCGCGCGCGTTGCCAGGGTTGGCTTCGACGTGCAGCAGACGCGAGGCGTGGGCGTACAGCACGGGATCGGCGGCCACGGCGTCAAAGTCGGGCATGCGAATGACCGTCTTTGCCCGATCGGCCCTGGGCCGGGTCAGGCGCAATGGCACCAGACGCTCTGACGGCTGCGGGGCCGGGGCCGTCGCGCCGGCCGCCGCACCGGTGGCGCACGTCCCGGGACCGGCCTGCGCCTCGACCACGGCGTAGGGATCCATGGGCGGCGACACCGGGCCGGGCGTATCGATCTGGCGGGAATCGATCTCGGTCCAGCCTTCCGGCGTTGCCCGCCGGACGAAGGCCGTGCCGCGCAGGTCGGTCAGCGCCGTCGGCGATTCGCCGGCTGCCAGGCGGTGGGCGATCTCCACCACGGCGCGTTCGCCGTTGCCGTAGACCAGCAGGTCGGCCTTGGCGTCCATCAGCACCGAACGGCGAACCTTGTCCGACCAGTAATCATAGTGGGCGATGCGGCGCAGGCTGGCCTCGATCCCGCCGATGACGATGGGAACGTCGCCGAAGGCCTCGCGACAGCGCTGGGCATACACGATAACCGCGCGATCGGGGCGCAGCCCGGGCGCCCCGTCGGGCGAGTAAGCGTCGTCGGAGCGAATCCGTCTGTCCGACGTATAGCGGTTGACCATCGAATCCATGTTGCCGCCGGTGACGCCGAACATGACGGTGGGCCGCCCCAGGGCCGCGAACGGCTGGGCGCTGCGCCAGTCGGGCTGGGCGATGATACCGACGCGAAAGCCCTGTGCCTCCAGCAGGCGACCGACCAGGGCCATCCCGAAGCTGGGATGATCGACGTAAGCATCGCCGGTGACCAGGACGACGTCGCAGCTGTCCCAGCCCAGCGTGTCCATCTCGGCACGCGACGTGGGCAACACCGGCGCGGTTCCAAATCGAGCGGCCCAGTGCTTGCGGCGCGTGAACAGCGTGGCTGGCACCAGCTCGGGCGAGACCGGGCGCCAGTCCGTCGAGGCCGTCGCCGAAGACGCCGACGCGGAAGACGCCCTTCGACCGGGCCTATCTGTCGTCGCCGTCCCCATGATCGCCAGGGATAGATAGCACGCGCCCCGAAGCCGCGCGCGCCGGGATAGAATGCGCGCCGTCATGCGCTCCGTGGTGATCGCCAGAAGGCTTCGAGGGGCCATCGCCGCGCTGACGTTGGCGGCCATGGCCAGCGCATCGGCTGCCGTCAGCGCGCCCGACGCCGGGTCCGTCCCGGTCGCGGTGGCGCCCGAACAGTCCATCGCCCAGCAGGTGCAGCGGCACCAGGGCGAGGTCGACGCCTGTTATCGACGGGTTCTGGACACGCATCCCGGACTGGCCGGGCAGATCGTTGTGCATTTCACCGTCACCGCGCGCGGCACGGTGTCGCAGGCGGTGGTCAAGGAATCGACGCTGCGCAACCGCGAGGTCGAAGACTGCGTGGTCGCCAGCGTCGAACGCTGGCGCTTCGTGCCACCCGAGAACGCGCAGGATACCCACGTCTCGGTCCCCTTCGATCTGCGTCCGCAGTCCACGGCCGAACAGATACACACGACACCGGGGTTGGTGGCGCGCCACGTCCTGGAGCGATCAGCCGTCGGTTACAGCCGGCAGCGTGGGTTGGTGGTGTTCAACCGTTGCTGGACGCCGACCGTCACGGTCCCCGCGCCCGCCGGCGAAGGCTGCGTGGTGGTGCTGTCGCCGCTGTCCGCCGGGCGTCCCACGCAGGAGATCCCGGTTTTCAAGCCAGGCGAGGCGCCCGACGACAAATCGCGCCGAAAAAAAGAGACCGCCGTCTGGCCCCGCCTGCTGGCCGAGATGAAAGAGGGCGCCTTCGTCGAGCTGTCGCGCACTGACTGGCCCGCCAATTCGCCCGATCTGACCCTGCCACCGATGGGGTTGGCCCTGCACTTTGGCCGGCATTCATTGAAGGTGACGCGCGCCGGTTCCCGGTCTGACGTCATCGGTCAGATCAAGACCACCAGCACCGGCCAGGCGCGTCCCGTCGCGGCGTTCTCGAATCCAGGGGAACGCGTCGTGGTCGTGGCCATCACCGATCAGATGATGGAAGGCCGTCCGGGCGGCGGTCCGGAGGCCAAGGCCAACGCCAAAGCCGCCCCCAGCGTCGGAACCGGTGCGGCGCCCGGCCCCGGCACCGTCACCACGTTCGAAGTCATCGACGTTCTCCGCTAGCGCTCTAGCGGTCAGTTTGTGGCATCCTGAAGGGATGGACGGGGTGGAACAGCGGCAGTACCCGCGCTTCGGCCTGGGCGTTCCCGTGACGCTGGTGTTCTCGGCCCGTGGCGTCTCGGCCGAGGGCGAGCTGCAGGACATCTCGCTAGGCTGTTGCTTCTTCTAGTCGACCGCCAAGGTGGACGTGGACCGCAAGATCTCGGTGGTCTTCTCTTCGGGGCGCGGTCAAACGTGGCGCGCCACCGGCAGCGTCATCCGCACGGTGGCCTATCGCGGCTTCGCCGTCCTGTTCGAGGCCGGGACGGAGTCACTGAACGACGTCTTGCAAGAGCTGGCGCGCCAACCCCAGGAAGGCCGCGCCGCCTTTCTCACCGGAATCCTCGACCCGCAGATCGAGATTCTTTAACCGGCGCCGCCGGCGTCTGTCTTGCTCAGCTTGCCGGAGCCGCTGATGTTGCACAGGCCGCCCAGGGCGGTGCCCTTCTGCTCGGTGCTGATGGCAGTGGGGCTGTCCAGGGTCAGCGTCCACGACGACACCGCCAGATTCTGGTCGCCGGCCTGACCGGTGGCGATCTGGCAGGTCTGTTTGGGCTTGGCCGTCGCGGTCGAGCCGCTCACCGTGAAGGCGACCTTGCAGTTGTCCGAGTAGTTGAGAATCACTTCGCTCCCCGAGACCCGATCCAGCGTCAAGACCTTGCCCGAGAGATCCTGCGGCGGCGGCATCAGCCCGCTGCACATCGCGGTGATGGTTTCGCTGTCGAATGTCCAGCTGCCGACGAATTGATCGGCGTCGTTGCTGCTGGCCGAGCTGCCGCAGCCGGCGACGACCGCAGCCGTCAGCAGAACGAAACGAAACGCGTGATGCTGGTGCTTGGTCGTCTTCGTCGTCGTCGTCGTCTGCGTGTTCGGTCTGGTTAATCTGGTTTTCATGGACTCCCCGCCTGCTGTCAGCAGGCGGGAAATGTTAACCCGAGCCCGGCTAGGGGACCACCGGAACCGCGCTGTTGGCGGTGATGGCCTCATCGACAAACATCAGGTTCTGGCCGACTGCCGCCAGTTTGTATGCCGACGCGCAGCTGGCGCCCGCCGTGGCGGCTGCGCCCGCCTGGCCCTTGCCGGCGCTGATGAATCCGATCAACTGACCCGCCTGGTTCACCATCCCGCCACCGGTCACGCATTGGCAGCTGGGGGCGCCCTCCGTGGGGAGAACGGTGATCGAATCGACGTCGGGCTGGCCAGTGCCGGCCCACAGACGACGGATGCTGTTTTCACCGCGGTGAACGTAACCGTAGTTCACCGATTCAAGCCGTTCCGCGATCGACAGCTCTGGTCCCATCGCCATCGGCGTCACGTTCGGCACCGGCGTCTCCAGGATCAACGCCGCCAGATCGTGTTGCCATTTCGCGCGCTGCGGATGCAGCACGACCTTCATGACCGGAAACAGTCCACCCTCCGCCCCCTGTGGGGTCACGCTGCCCACGCCAAAACGGATCTGCGACGGACTGAGGCCCGCCACGCAACGAGAGGCTGTCAGCACCACCCTTGGCGCCACCAGCGTCGCCGCGCACCAAGGCGTGACCGCGGAGTTCGACACGTCGATGAACCCCAGGGCCGCGTGGTCAGGCACCAAGATCGGCTCGGCGCCTGACGGTTCCTCCGACTCAGTACAACCGATGGTCAGAACCGCTAACAGACAAACAGACGTACCCACAGATGATCGCATCGCCCACCTTCCCCTTCCCCAACCAATCCAAACGACCAAACAACCCAACTACCCCGAAAACGTCCGCCTTTTATCAACCAACGGTCCCGACGTCAAGTTACCTCGATCACCGCGTCCTTGGGTTCAACGACAACAGCGCGCCTCTTCTCGGTGGATGCCCACCGAAACTTGAGACAATTGTGCAGCGCTGGTGCAGCCCAGCCAGGTCCCTCAGAATCTAACCATCATATGAACGGCGTCATCCCCTGGTACCTCTGGTGCGCGCTGGGCGCGTCGACCACCGTGCAGATCGGGGTGCAGTGGGACATTGCCTGGCACCGCTCGATCGGGCGCGACACCTTCTGGTCGCCACCGCACATGGCCATCTATCTGGCGGCCGTGCTGGCCGCGGTGGCGTCTGCTTCGCAGATCCTCTCTGCCACCTTTCGCGCCAGTTCGCCGGCGCGCGCCTATTCGGTTCGGGTCCTTTGGTTTCGTGGACCGCTGGGCGCATTCATCACTGCCTGGGGCGGCCTCACCATGCTGGCCTCGGCGCCGTTCGACGACTGGTGGCACAACGCCTACGGCCTGGACGTCAAGATCCTCAGCCCGCCCCACGTTGTTCTGGCCGTCGGCATTCTGGCCATTCACCTGGGCGCGGCCATCTTTGTCCTGGGCAAACGCAACAGCGCCGACGGCGAGTTGCGACGGCGGCTGACCATTCTGTTTCTGTACGTGCAGGCGATGATCCTGCTGGCGGTGATGACGCTGTTCATGGAGAAGACCGTCCGCGTCTTCATGCACCGGGCGCCGTTCTATGCCCTTTTGTCCGCGCTGACGCCCGTGGTCCTGTGCACCAGCGGGCGCGCCACCGGGCATCGCTGGGCAGCCACCATCACCGCCCTCCTCTACTCGGCGTTTCTGCTGGCGCTGCTCTGGATCTTTCCGCTGTTTCCCGCCGAGCCCAAGCTGGGGCCGGTGACGGTGGCGGTCACGCAGCTGATCCCCCCTGAATTCCCGCTGCTGTTCTTGGTCCCTGCCCTGGTGCTGGACCTGCTTTGGTCTCGCACACCGCAGTGGAGCCGCACCCGTCAGGCGGCGGCCAGCGGCATCGTCTTCGCGGCCACGTTCTTCGTGGCGCAGTGGCCGTTCGCCACGTTCCTGATGTCGGAAGCGGCCCGCAATCATTTGTTCGGGGCCAAGTACTTCGACTACAACACGCCGCTTTCGTCCTTTTACTTTCGCTATCTGTTCTTGCCCCACGACCCTTCACTGCTGGCCTTTGCCGGGGCCGCCGCGCGCGTCAGCCTGCTGGGCATCATCAGCGCCTGGGCCGGGTTGGCCTGCGGCGACTGGATGCGCCGGATTCGCCGCTGATGCGCCGCTGGCGGTTGGTTTTCGTCGCGGCCGCGGTGGGCGTCGGGCTTCTGGGCGATAGTCCTCTCGCGCACGCCCACGTCGGCAGCCCTGACGTCTTCTTCGAAGGCACGGCGGGACCCTATTCGCTGCTGGTCACCATCCAGCCGCCCGAGGTCATCCCGGGCGTGGCCATCGTCGACGTGCAGTCTCCCGGCGATCCCCTGCGTCTGGTCAGCATCGTGCCCCTGCCGCTGCAGGGACCGGGGGCGGCGCTTCCGCCGACCGCCGAGGTCGCCCATCCCCTGGACGGCGACCCGCACCGATTCGTGGGACGAATGTTGTTGATGGCCCCGGGCACGTGGCAGGTGCGCATCCACGTCCAGGGCGATCGCGGCGACGGTCAGCTGGCGATTCCGGTGCCGGCCCTGCCGTTGCGAACGAAGACCATGCAGCGGGGTCTGGGCTTGGGTCTGATCGCGCTGCTGGTCTTCCTGCTGGCGGGCCTGGTCAGCATCGTCGGCGCCAGCGTCCGCGACGCCGATCTGGCGCCCGCGCAGCCACCAGACGCTGACCGGCGCCGGCGCAGCCTCATCGCCCGCGTGATCGCCGCCGGCGTGCTGGTCGGCCTGGTGGCCGGCGGCGCCGCCTGGTGGAGCGACGAAGCGAGCGTGTACGGCGGGCGGGTTTATCGGCCGCTGACGCTGACGGCGGCCACCTCGGTTGACGGCGACGGAACCACAGGTCTTTGGCTGACCCTGGCTGATCCGCGCTGGGGCAAGGCGCGCCGCATGGACGACCTGGTGCCTGATCATGACCACCTCATGCACCTGTTTGTCGTGCGCGTCCCGGCGCTGGACGTGGTGGCGCACCTGCATCCCGAGCAAGCGCAGCCCGGGCGTTTCCGGCACGCCCTGCCGGCCCTGCCCGCTGGCCAGTACCAGCTGTTCGCCGACGTCGTTCACGCCACCGGGCTGGCCGAAACCGCGACCACCCTTCTGTCGCTGCCGGCCACCCGCGGCGCTGTGGCCAGCAGCGATGATGCTGTCGGCGAAGGTCCGGTGCTGGGCGCCGCCGCAGCCGGTGACCGGCGCCTGGCCCGCCTGCCCGACGGCACGCGCGTGATCTGGTTGGACGACGCCACCGGCGGCAGCAGCGACGGCAAATTGCTGGCCGGTCGCACCACCTGGTTTCGTTTTCGGGTCGAGGACGCCGCCGGCCGCCCCGCCACCGACGTCACGCCGTACATGGGCATGGCCGGCCACGCCGCCTTCATCAAGAGCGACCGTTCGGTGTTCGCTCACATCCACCCCAGCGGCTCGGTCTCCATGGCGTCGCTGGCGGTGATGGACGCCGGCGGCGGTGCCGGGAACAAGGCGGCGACAAACAATCCACACTTCGGTCACGCCAATCACCACGCCACCCTGCCGCCCGAGATCTCCTTTCCCTACGCCTTTCCGACGCCGGGCCTCTACCGCGTGATGGTCCAGTTCAAACGCGGCGACACCATTCACAGCGCCTTCTTCGAAGCCACGGCTTGGGCCGCGCCGGTCGTCCGCAACTAAGCGGGCTTGGCGGCCTTGGCCCGGGTCATCGCCCACTCGGCGATCTTCTCGATGAACTCGGGATAGGCGTGGCCGCCTTCTTCGGCGGCCCAGGCCAGATCCTCACCGTCGGCCAGGTACGGATTCGGGTTGGCCTCGACGACATAGATCTCGTCGTCGTGGGCCAGGCGAATATCGATGCGGCCGTAATCGCGCAGACCGGCCGCCTGATACGTGCGCAGCGCCACCTCGGCCAGCCGGGCCCGCACCTCTTTCGAAAGATCGCGGGCGATCATGTTCTGGATGCCCCGGCTCTCTCGATACTTGACGCTCCATTTCGCCTTGAACGTGGCGATGCGGCTTTCGACGTTGGGTTCGTTGCCGAACACCATCTCGATGGGCGGCAAGGGAACGGGCGGGTCGTTGCCGATGACGCCGATGTAAAGCTCGCGTCCGGCGATGAACTCCTCGACGATGGCGTCGGTGTGAAAGCGATCGTGGATGAACGTGACCCGTTCCTTCAGCGCGTTGTCGTCGCGCACCACGGAGGCCTGCGAAATGCCCACCGAGGCGTCCTCGTCCAGCGGCTTGACGATCAGTGGAAAACGCAGGTCGCTGGGCCGTTGTGCCTCGGCGCCGAGCGGGCACACCATGAAGTGCGGGATGCGAATCCCCTGATAGGCGAGGACCTTCTTGGTCAGGGCCT
>JAXDMH010000679.1:0-11068 GCA_034666225.1 Myxococcales bacterium | reverse complement strand
TCCCTTGTTCTTCCGGTCTTCAACGAAGAAGAGGGGATTCCGGAGTTGGAGCGTCGCCTGGGCGCGTTGTTCGCCGGGCTGCAAGGCGTGGGCGACGCCTGGGAGGTCATCTTCATCGACGACGGCTCGAAAGACCGTTCACTGGAATTGCTGGAGGCGATGGCCGCCCGCGACCGGCGGTACAAGATCGTCGCCTTCTCGCGCAACTTCGGCCACCAGCTGGCCATCACCGCCGGCGTCGATCGCGCCGAAGGCGACGCCGTGGTGGTGATGGACTCCGACCTGCAGGATCCGCCGGAGATCGTCGGTGAGATGCTGGAGAAGTACCGCGGCGGTTACGACGTGGTCTATGCCATGCGCGAAAAACGCGCCGGCGAGACCATCTTCAAGAAGGTCACCGCCGCCATCTTCTATCGAACGTTGAACAAGATGCTGGGCGTGAAGATCCCGGTCGACGTCGGCGACTTCCGTCTGATGAGCCGCCCCGTGGTGCTGACCCTGCGGGCCCTGCGCGAGCAGCACCGCTTCGTTCGCGGTCTGGTCGCCTGGCTGGGTTTCAAGCAGACCGCCGTCAAGTACAGCCGCCCGGCGCGTTTTGCCGGCGAGACCAAGTACCCGCTGCGCAAGATGTTGCGCTTTGCCGTCGACGGCATCACGTCGTTCTCGATCGTCCCCTTGCGTTTCGCCACCTGGCTGGGCGTTCTGTCAGGCGCGCTGGCCATCGGCGTGGCGGCCTGGGCCTTCTACGTCAAGCTGCACCAGCGCGGCGTGGTGCCGGGCTGGACCACGATCATGCTGCTGGTGGCCTTTGCCTCGTCGGCGCAGCTTCTGAGGACCGGGATCCTGGGCGAGTACGTGGGACGGATCTACGAAGAGGTAAAACGCCGCCCGCTGTACGTCATCGCCAAGGAGACCAACATGGACGCGCCGCTGCCGCAGACCGCCGCGGACCGAGACCGCAGCGGCAGACCCGGCTGAGCGCACGCGCCGACAACGTTCAAGGGGTCGGGCACTGTCGACAGGTGAGGTTCTGGCCATTCCAGACGCAGTGTCCACCCTGGGCGGAACAGTCGCTGTCGGTCTCGCACTGATCGCCGGGCGTCTGACAGACGTATTGGTAGCCGTTGCACCCAACCTGTACGAAGACGCACAGTCGGCCGCTGCCGCAGTCCGAATCCTGTCTGCAGGCCGCGCTGACACAACCGCCTCTGTTCCCCGTTGGTCGACAAAAACAGACCTCGTTTGATTCGCAGTCTGTGTCCTTTTCGCAGTTGTAAGCGCAGACATTGCCCGAGCGACCGCCGCCTCCAGATTCGTTCGTGCAGACGCCGAAAGGCTTGGTCTTGCAATCGCTGGCTTTGAGGCATTGATCGTTCAGGCCGGTGGCCGGGACCGGAAGGTCCTCTGAGACGCCCATGGGTGGGCAGAACGCCGGCGTTGGTCGGTGGTCCGGGCCGCCTGGTTCGCCGCCGGTGCCCGGCACGCAGGTGGCGGCATCTTCGCCGCCACCATCCCCGGAAAACCCCGCGCTCCCGACGTTGAAAATACCGCCGGCGCCGCCGCTGCCACAGCGCACCCGGTCTTGAATGGACTTCCCTTCGCTGCAGCCAGCGAGCCCCAGCAGCGTGCCGAGCACCAGCGACAGCACGGCAGAGCGATCATGTAAGAGCTTTTCCACCAGGCGAGCGTTCTTCCTCATCCCACCTGGCCAATGCAATCAGCGTACCTCTTTGGCCTCAGCGATTGCTCCGCTTCCTTGTCAGCAAGCGGCAAAAAGCCTCGCCGAGCCCGGCATTCTTGTCGCGATCCCGTCGCCGGCCGATCGCTCGTCGCGGGGATACAAAGGACCCTTTGAGGAGTCTGCTCATTTTGACGCAACCAACTCCGCATGGCCTGCGATAACCTCCGCGCAGCTGGAGGGTTTCACGCGTGGCTCACATTGTTTGGACTGAATCCTGGGGGGTCGTCGACCTCGATCTGACCAAGGGCCACGTCTTCGTCCGGGAGGACTGGCACTACATTTGGACGACATCTCCCGGACAGGCTCCCTGGACGGCCCAGGAACAGCTCGACTATCACAAGGCGGTCGACCGAGCGGTGTGGGGGCACTGGAGTGAGCGCGCCCGGATCCAGGTTCGGCCAGGTACCTACGCTCTGCATCGCGAGGCAGATCGCTGGCAGGGCCCTGACGCTGAGCTTTGACGTTCGCTCCGTCCGCGGCAAGGGGCACTGGGAGGTCACGGTGCAAAAGGCGGACCCGAACATCAAGTCGAAACCGCAGGCTGAGGTCAACACCGAAGCCCTGAAAATTCTCCTCTACTCCACCGATCTGTTGGTCACGAAAGCCAGGCGATACGAAGGCGACAAGCCTCACGTCGGGTTCAGCGTCCCCGCCCACGAGTTTGGCCACACCTTCGGCGGCCGGAACGACGAATGGCGGCCCGGCACGGCGCACAATGAGGATCGCGAGAGCATCATGAACATCGGCCGCACCCTGCGGGCGCGCCACCTGGTGGCCATTTGCCACTCCCTCGGTAAGCTGGTCAAAGGATGCACCTTCATCCCCCTCACAACGCCCTGAGAGTCCTCGGCCTGGCCGTCGTCTTCCTTGTCGGGGGCTGGGGAGCACGCGCGTTCGCCTCACCGCCATTCGTCGGGAGCGGTGACGACGAGCGCCTGCTTTCGCGCAATGGGAAGTTCTATGCCCTTCCTCTCCCGAAAAAGGCGATCACCCCCGTGTATCGGGTCGGCAAGCCACGCGACACCGAGATCTACCGACTCCCCGGATCACAGCCAACCACATTCGTCTCCGACGACGGTGACTACGCGGTGGTCGGGAACATCGGCAACAACGTCCTCCCCGCCGACGTAAGGCCTGATGAGCCAATGCTGCTCTTCTACTATCGGGCGCGCCTGATCAAGACTGTTGTGCTCCAGGATCTGATAGCTGACATCCCGGCGGCGCGCCGCTCATCGCCGCGCTGGACTTGGGGCTGGTACTGGGGCTTTTTCGGAGCCCGTGAGTTCATGGTCGGCACCGTCGAAGGTCGCCGCCTCACCTACGACGTCAGCACAGGTGTCATCACGAAGAGCGAGTTCGTGAAGGAACAAGTGTGGCCTTCGCGCCGATGAAGGTGAGGCCACCGGGTAGTGATCCGATGGGTATCGGCCGAAGGTCTGGGTGTGGTCGATCTCGGCGGTGAGGGCTTTTTCGCCCGGGCCCATGAAGATGAAATCGATCTTGTCGCCGCTGGTGCCGCCCTGGAAGGCGGTGGAAGGGCAGGACGTCGGTGGCGGTGGGGAAGGTGAGCATCGCCGCGGCAGGCTTCTGTGGCGGCGGCGTTGCGGCTGCTTCCCGGCAAGGGCGGAAGTGCGGACAACAGTGCGGACGTCGCTGCGCCCGCCAACGACACAGCAGCGGCCGACGCCGCCACGACCGCGAGGTGAAATGGGTTCCGCCGACAGGGCGGCGGAATCACGACCGGATTGACAGAACCCTTTGAGGGTCCTTTATTTGGTCGCGTGAGCGGAGACGGGCTTTGCCCGTCGGAGCTCGTCGCGAGGGATACAAAGGACCCTTTGAGGGTCCTTTATTTAATAAATCCGGGGCAAGACCGTCGCGTTCAGCGCCGTGGGAAAGCCCTTCTTCGCCAGCGCGAAGGGTTCCTTGACGACGATGACGCCGTAGGCGCCGCTGGACAGGGCGCTCGAGACGTTGCGTCCTTCCTCGCCGCCGGCGGGCAAGATGAAAAGGAGGTACTCGGCGTCGAAGACGCCCATGCGCAGTGTGTAGGCGTCGGGGCGGGTCGAGATGTGCGGGACCACGGTCTCCGTGCCGGCGATCTTGGCGCGCCGGGGGACCATGGCGATCAGCGAATAGAGAGCGTCGTGCTTGGCCCGATCGGCGGCGGTGGTGCCGAATTTGTACACGCCGAAACCGCCGCGCACGGTGTTCTGCTGCATCAGCGCCCCGTACTGGTGCGAGGCGATCACCGACGCCACGACCAGCGAGACCACCCAGGCGCGGCCGCGCGCGCCGGCGCGCCGGGCGGCATCTTCACGGTCGTCAGTATGGGTCTCGGCGTGGGTCTTCTTGCCGGCCCATTCCAGGGTCAGCACCAGCGCGATGAACAGATAGGTGGTCCAGTGCGCCGTGTACTGAAACGAGATCTGATACAGCGGCGCATAACCCGTCGACAGCAGCGTGAACACGAAACCGGGCAGACAGCACAGGATCGCCAGCGGCCGGCGCAGCGGAATGAACGCCAGCGGCAGCATCAGCTGCAGGAAGTAGATCAGCTTGTCCCGTTCCAGCAGCGTGTTCAGCGTGAAGGCCGGGTTGCCGATCACCGTCTTCAACACGCCGCCGAAGGTGTTCTCGCCGCTGGGTATCAGACCCGAATACATGTACAGGAACGCCGAGCCCGAGATCAGCCGCGGCATGATCACCAGCTTCAGCGCCACGAAGTACGCCGTGCCGACCGCCGCCACCACCAGGCCCGCTTTCGGCCGCTCGCCCGACAACAATAGATAGGCGCCGATGATGCCCAGACCGGCGGCCACGTCCTCGCGCACCGACAGCGTCAGGATGACGGCGATGACGCTGAGGACGTTGCGGCGCGCTTCCAGCGCATACAGCGTCAGCCACAGAAAAAACGGCCCCAGCGGCAGATAGTGAAAGTCGTACAGGTTCGACCCGTGCAGCGGCGGGTACAGCAGGTAGCACAGCGATACCAGGCAGGCTTTCCACGGGCCGAGGTGCCGCCGCGCAAAATAAAACAGCGGGATGGCCGCGCCCCCCAGCAGCGCGGCCTGCAACACCAGCAGCGTCTCGGCGCGCTGGGCGAAAAAATAGATGCCGGCGATCAGGTAGGCGATGAACGTGATGTGGTTCCCACCGTGCGTGCCGGTCGGCCCGGTGTAAGGCGACGATTTGAACAGCCGCCCGCCGTGCAGCGCGTTCCAGACCAGGTTGTCTTCCAGGCCCAGATCCAGGCTGGTGGTCAGGATGTTCCGGTGGTTGGCGATGGTGTGGTACGAAAAAAAGATCGCGTAGTAGACGACGCCCGCGCAGACGATGACGACGGGCAGGGCGCGAAAGAATCGGCCGTGACGGTCGCGAAATTCTCGCCACACCACCCCCGCCCCGGTCATCCACAACGGATCGCCAAGCAGCGGCGGCGCCGACAGCGACATGGTCACCAGCGGACGCAGGCCCAGCACCATCAGCGCGGTCAGCACCAGAAAAGACAGTTCGCGCCCCGACCAGATCTGCCAGTTCAGCAGAAACGGCAGCAACCCCACCACCATCAGCGGCGCCAGGCGCCGGGCGATCCCGTTGACGACGGCTAGCCCGCGTCGGCGCCGCCAGAGCAAATAGGCGACGGCCAGCAGGCAAGCCCCCAGCGCGGTCCCGAACATGTCAGCCAGCAGCACCACCCGGCCGCGCGCAGTGATGTCATTGGACGTGGCGTACGGGGACAGGCGCCAGGAGGCGCGCAGGCCCCAGGCAAAGAGGCCGACCGACAGGCCCTCCAGCCCCAGCAACCCCAGGCTGCGCACCAGCTGGGTAAGGACGGGCACCCCGCCGTCGTCGGTCGGGGGAGACGGCGACGGCGGCGGCGGCGGTGGCGCGTCGAGCGGCGCCGCGTCGTTATGCGGACTGATCTCGACCGCGCTCAAGGATCATCACAAGGTACTTCGCCAAACCCCGGGAGGGATGGCTCTGGACCACCTCTTCGTTGACCAGCTGCAAGCCGCTTCTTTGCACCAGCTGGCGATAGCCGTCCAGCGTCCGCACGTGACGCCCGCGGTCCAGTTTCGCCAGCACGTTGTTGATGAACTCCCCGGAAAGAAAAACCACGTCCTGCGTGACGATGCGTTTGATGCTGGGCGTGGCGCCGCACATCTTCAGCAAGCCAACCGCGTCGTCGTCGGACAGGTGATGCAAGAGGCCGTACATCAACAGGCGCGTGGGCTTGATGTGGGCCAGATCGTCCTGCGAAAGCAGCCCATCGCTGAAATGAACATTGGCCTGCGTCCTGGCCCGTTCGCGGGCAAACGCGATGGCCGTGCCGTCGGTGTCAAAGCCGTGGTACGCGCGAAAGCCGGTCAGGTAGTTCAAGGCGTCGCCGGTGCCGCAGCCGACGTCGACGAGGATGTCTTCGCCCGACACCTCGAGCTTCTTGTACACGGGCGACATGTCGATGCCCACCACAAGAGGACGGATCTTGTTGTAGACAAACGGGTGGCCCAATATGCGCTGGTAAAACGACATCCCGCTTGAGAGCGAGGGAGCTTAGCAATGGCGCTTGCGCAGGCGCAAGCGGTGCTGGCACCGGCGGCCAGCTTCACGGTACATAAGACGGCCGACATGAACCCCGGGCGACCCTGGCTGGCGATAGGCGCGTTGGGCCTGGTCGCGGCGTGTTCGATCGCTGATCCGCACCGCCCGCAGTGGTTGGAGGCGCACGGACACAACAGCGTGCGTTGGATCGCCGCGGTCCCCTTCGGCGTGCTGGGGATCGTCGGGGGCGGAAAGATCCAGCGTTACCCGGGCGGCTGGAACACCCCGTGGGAGGAGCACACCGCCGCCGAGGCCACCCAGCTCGCCGGCAACGAAAAGGCGATCTTCCTGTTGACCGCCGACGGCGCCGTGGTCCGGAAGGCGGACGCCCACGCCAACCCGGAGCCGCTGACCAATGGCGGCGGCATCGCCCGCTTTGCCATCTCGTCGACGGGCGACGTTCACGTGCTGGCGCAAGGGCATGCCCAGCGCCTGGTGGAAGGTCGCCTGGTTGACACCCCCTGCACCTCGCGCGAGGCGAAGGCGCTGGCGGTGGGCGGCGAGGGAACGTACCTGCTGACGACGGCGGGGACGCTGGCCGTCGAGACAACCGCCGGCGCCTGCCAGGATGTGGCGACGCCGTTCGTGGCCAGCGACATCGCCGCCAGCGACGTGGCGGGCGGTAATTACAGCCTGGCCGCCGTCGACAACCGGCAGAGGGCCTGGCTGTTCCAGGCCGGACACTGGGACGAATTGCCGCCGCCGATCGCCTACCGCGCCGGAAATTTTCCGCGCGTGACCGGGGTGGTTCAGGTGGCGATGAGCGCGCTGACGCTGTGGGCCCGCACCAACGAGGGTTGGGTGTTTGCGTTTTCGGATCCCCGATGAGCCCCGACGACGATCGCGACAACGCCTCGCCCGCGCCCGCGGCCCCGGTGCCGCCCGCCGCGACCGCCGCGCCGACACCCCCGCGTCGTCGCTGGCCGCCCTGGGAAGACATCTTCGCTTTCGCCTGGAGACCGATCGCCGTCTACACGCTGGCCTGGATCGCCGCCGTGGTCGTGGTCTGGGAGATCATCCACGCGGGCATCCTCTACGACTTCGTCACCAGCCCGGACAGTCGCGACGTCCGGGTGGCCCAAGAAGTGGCGCGCGTGACGTTGCTGCGCATGCTGCCGGTCGGCATCGCCGGCGCGCTGTTCTGTGCGTGGCGCGTCCTGCGCCGGGTGGTGCGGGGCGATGCTGTCAAGACGCCGGCCTGCTTGTGGCTGGCCGTCGCGGGGATCGCCGTGCCGTTTCTGTACCTGCCCGGCGTCGAGTACCAGAACATCTATCTGGTCGGGGCGATGGTGGTCTGCCTGGGCGTGGCGGTGGCGTACGTCCTGCGCGACGGGTTGCTGGCGCGTCCCCACGGTGGCTGGCGCCACTGGGATCTGTCGCGGCGCCGGGCCTGGTGGCTGACGCTGGCAGCCTGGCTGACGTTCGCGCTGGTGATGGGATTTCTGGCGCACTGGCGCTTCATCACTTTCCACGCCGAGCCCTATGACTGCTCGTGGGAGACGAACGCGGTCTGGGGCATCACCCACCACGGGCTGCCCAGCATCTCGATCGGCGCCGATCCGTTCTATCGACACAAACACCTGCCCGCGGTGTACTTCGACGCGCACGCGCCGTTTGCCTATTACCTGTACGCGCCGTTTTACGCGCTGATTCCCGATTCGCGGACGCTGCTGTGGCTGCAGGCATTGTGGATGGGGGCCGGTGCCGTCGGCGCCTACCTGATCGGCCGGACCTGGTTTCGCCGCGAATGGGCCGGCGTGGTGCTGGCCTGGGTCTACGCCTTCAATCCCGGGATCCAGGGACACTGCCTGCACGACATCCACGCCAATGTTCTGGCCATTCCGACCGTGGTGCTGGCGGCCGGCCTGATGGAGGCGCGGCAGGTGCGCGCGGCCGTGGCGGTGGCGTTTCTGGCGGCGATCATTCGCGAAGAGACAGCGCTGTTCTCGGCCTGCCTCGGGCTTTTTTGGATGTTCTCGCGGCGCGATCGCACGCGCGTCCGGGCGGGGGCGCTGGTGGTCGGCTGGTCGCTGCTGGTGCTGCTGCTGATCACCAAGGTGCTGATGCCGGGGTTCGGCGGGCAGCCGCGCTGGACGCACTTCAGTCTGTTCTTTCGCGGCGTCGGCATCGGCAGCGTGATCGGATCGTTTCTTTTGAACCCGTGGGGCGCGGTGATGTCAGCGACCCAGAGCAACAAGGCCGATTTTTTCTGGATGGCGTTTGTTCCCGTCGGTTTTCTGGTGGTGTGGGGGACCCGGGCGGGTTGGTTCGCGCTGGCGGCGCTGGCCTTGCTGGTGGCCTCGGGAAACCAGTCGTTCTTCACGCAGGGGATGAACTACAGCGCGCCCATCGGGATCGCCGCGACGATGATGGCCTTCATGGGCGCCCGCGCCTGGCTGATGGCTCGCCGCAACCGCAGCGCCGTCGAGCTGGACGCCAACCGGATGACGATTCTGGGTTACCTGTTCGTCGTGGCCCTGGCCGGGAACCTGCTTTACGGCAACATTCTTTCCAAGACCTACCAGTTCGAATATGGCGAGGTCCCTTATCGACGGACATCGCAGTACGACTATCGCTGGCGGCTCGGCTCGGTGGCCACGCTGCCGCCGTACGGCCAGCGCGAGCGCGATCTGTGGGACGTGATCCGGCGCGTCCCCAAGGATGTCCCCATCGCCACCAGCTGGTCGATCAACCCGCAGCTGTCCAGCCGCGACGTCGCCGTCATCCTGCCGTACATGGCCGAGACCAACCCCGCCGACAATCACCCCAGGTACGTCGTCGTCGACAAGCTGCCGCCCATGACCGAAGCGCCTGAAAAATCTTGGCTGCGCTTCCGTGGCGATCCCGCCTGGCGCGTGTTCTACGAAAATCGCGCAGGCGTGATCTTCGAACGGCGCTGACGTCGTTCGAGACGCGCGTTCCAGCCGCGTCTTCATTTTGCTCACGACTTAACAGTCGGGGATTTGTTCGCGACAGCGATCGCTCGACCGTGTCTGTCTTCATGAGGTCCCAACATGACGACAGGCTCAATGCGAAGTTTCTTGGTGGCGCTCACCGCTCTGTCGATTGCCTCCTGTGGCGATCAAGCGGCGGCGCCTGACCCGACGGGCGTCTCCAGCGCGCCGCTGATGCTGGGCGCTCCGGGCATTCCGGGACGCTCTGACCAGTTCGTTCGGTCAGGCACCGTTCTTTACCAGCGGTTCACCGAGGGGACGCGCCAGCATGATTACGTCGCCCTGGGCAACCGGGGCGTGGCGTTGCAGTCGGATCCCGTGGCGGCGTCCTGGGGCACGGGTCGCACCGACGTCTTCGTCATCAATCAAAACCAGACCATCGAACACGGCGGGCTGCAGCCGGGCGCCGACAGTTTCGCCTGGTGGGACAACTGGGGCACGCCGGTTCCGGGACGGACTCTGGTCGGGCTGGCGGTGACATCGGGTCGGGCCGGGGTGCTGGATATCTTCGTCGTTGACCAGGCGCCTTACGTGGGGACGAACAACCTCTATCACAAGCGCTATGACAACGGCTCGGACTCGGGCTGGCAGTTGCTGTCCGGGTCGGGGGCGCTGAACGGGCCGCAGTATTTTCGCGCGCCCGGCGCCGTCGGCGGCGGCAGCAACGGCAGCGAGAGCTTTGACGTGTTCGTGCGCGGGTACAACAGCGCCACGCAGCGCTGGAACATTTACCACCTCAGCTCGCCCAACGGCGGCGCGACTGTCTACAACTGGGAAAACCTGGGCGAGCCAGGGGGCGCCGCCCTGGCCAGCGAGCCGTCGGCCGCATCGTGGAGCGATGGACGTATGGACGTCGTCGTCACCGACACGGCCGGCGCCATTCGCCACATCTACACCGCCGGTTGCGGCGCGCACAACCTCTATTACTGCACCGGATACTGGTGGTACTGGAACAACTGGGGATCGCCGCCGGTCACGTCGGCGGCCATCGTGGCCCTGGGGCCCAATCGGCTGCGTGTCTTCGGGCGCGACGCCAGCAACGGGTCACTGTGGCAAGTGTCGTGGGGCGAGCCGGACAATACTCCCCGCAACTTTGGCGGGTATTTCGACGGCGCCGCCGCCGTCAGTTCCTATGGTCTGGAGCCCTGCCACACCACTTTGCCGTCGGGGACGATGTCTTGCGACGGCGACCAGGTGTGCGACGACGGTGTCTGCGTGCACCCGCAATGGCCGCCGTCCTGTATCCGGCGATACGACGGCAACTGCACGCCGCTTTACTCCCAACAACTGGCGGACGAGCCCGGCAACTGGGCCGAGGATTGGACCAACGACCTGCAGGGGCAGGCCCACAACGACCAGTGGTGGTACTTCACCAACGAGCAGAGCATCATCAAGATTCCACTGTCCGCTGATCCGGCTCGTTACGGCGGCCATCGCGAGGATCGCGGGCCGACCTTCTACGCCAACAAATTTCACTATGGCGATCCGACCTATTATCGGAACGTCTCGCCCTACGTCGATCCGGTCGGCCACGACGGTCTGTTCGTCCCCATAGAGTCGGACAGCGGCCGCTTCATGTCGCTTCACCCCAGCGACCTCAGCACCTTCTGGACGGTGCCCATGCCCTACGGAAATCTGGCCTGGGCGGCCATCAACCCACTGGACGGTCTGCTCTATGTTCCAAAGACGTTTTACAACCTCACGCAGATCGACGCGTACAAGATCCTCTGGCCGGCCGAGAACAACAACCAGCTGCAACTCATCTTTG
>JAXDMH010000678.1:0-4255 GCA_034666225.1 Myxococcales bacterium | reverse complement strand
ACGGGTGACAAGCATCCTTTCGCCGTCCCCTTCTTCAATACCTGCTTTCAGCGCATGCAGCGGTCCTGGTGGCGGGCCGCCCTCACGCCGCGCAATCCCTATACCGGCCGATCGCTGATCGACGATCCGGCGCTGGCCTTCATCGAGATCGTCAACGAGGACAGCGTCTTCTTCCCGACGTTCACCCCCTACGACGGCGTACCGGCGCCACAGATGCAGATCCTGGAGAGGCTGTTTGCGGAGTGGCTTCGCACGCATCGCGAGCCGACGCTGGCCCAGACTTTTGCCCGCTGGGGCGGCGGGGCACTGCGCGGCGACGACGCGCCGGGCGGGCGGGCGGGTCTCATGCCGCCCGGCGATGTTGTCAGCCGGCGCGACGCCCGCGCGCGCGACACGGCCGAGTTCCTGACCGAGCTGCAGCGCCACTATTACGACGACACGTACCGGTACTTGAAGGCCGAGCTGGGCTTCAAGGGCAGCGTCACCGGCTCGAACTGGATCACCGCGGATGCGCGCGTCCTGGGGCCGCTGGACAAGTGGTCCAACGCCGGGTGCGACTTCATCGACAGACACGGCTATTTCGGAGGGCCGCACGAGGGGGCGACCGCGTCGTATCAGATCAGCGCCGGCGACACCTACGACGACGCCCTGGCGCTGCGCTTCGAGACCGGGCGGCCGGGAAAGCTCTCTTTCGCCCTTCCCCTCATGGACCTGGCTTACCAGGGCAAGCCGTCCGTGATCAGCGAGCTCGGCTGGCCCGCACCGAACCGATACCGGACCGATCTGCCGGTGCTGGCCGCCGCTTACGGCGCGCTCCAGGGCTCTGACGCTATTTTCTTCTTCGCCATGGAAGGGAGCAGCTGGTCCGATCACCTGGCGAACTTCACCATCGCCGATCCGGCGCTGGTCGGTCTTTTTCCTGCCGCCGCCCTGCTGTACCGGCGCGGCCTCGTCAAGACGGCCGAACCGGTCGTGCACCTCGAGGCCGACCTGGCCGGTCTTCAAGCTCTGAAGGGCCTTCCCATCGCGGCACCGCATAACCTGGACCAGCTTCGGATGGAGGGAGCGATGCCGCGCGGGCGGGGCGCGGGCGGGATGAACAGCGACGGCATCGACCCGCTCGCCTTCCTGGCGGGTCGGGTTGAGGTCAACATCACGCGCGGCGGTGGCGTCTCGAAGACCGCCGATCTGTCCGCGCTGATCGACCGCCGTGGGCGCCTGGTGAGAAGCGCCACCGGCGAGCTGGCGTGGGACTGGGGGCGCGGGCTGGCCACCGTCGACGCACCACAGGCCCAGGGGGCGACGGGATTGCTCGGACAGACCAAGGCGATTGCGCTGCGCGACGTGACGATCATGTCAGGCAACGACTATGGATCGGTGCTGCTGGTGGCTCTGGACGGCCAGCCGCTTCGGTCGTCGGCGAGGATGCTCCTTCAGGTGATGACCGAGGATCAGAACACCGGCTGGTCGGCGCCCGGTCAGGGTCTGCGCCGGATCCTCGACCCGGGCGGCCAGCCGCTGGTGGTGAAGAACATTGCCGGTCGGGTCACGTTCAAGCGGAACGACGCCGCCGATCTGAAGGTCAGCGCGCTGGACTTCAATGGCTACCCGGTCGAGACATTCCGACTGGGCGCTGCCAAGGAACTGGTGCTGCGTTCCCGCACCCTTTACTACGTCCTTCAGCGGTGAACGCCCCCGGCCTCAAAGCTCGCGAACGATTCGAAACCCTGCGTAGCAGAATGAATCGGACGGCGCGTCCCACAGGCGCGATGAAGCGCGCGCGTTGACGGCGTCGACGTACCATGAGCCGCCCCGCAGGACGCGCAGGTCGACGCCGTCGTCGCTGCTCTCCGGGCCGGGCGGGTCGATCGCCGTGACCTTGGGACCAAAGCGGTGGTAGTACGATCGCTGATAGCGATCGCGGCACCACTCCCAGACGTTGCCGTGCATGTCGAAGAGGCCGAAGGCGTTCGGTTGGTATCGGCCGACAGGGGCGGTGTACGCGTAACCGTCCTCAGGTTCGCGGCCAAGGTCGATCAGTCGCTGGGGCGTGACGTGCCCGGGCTGGGCCTTCTCCAGCGACGGGTCAGCCAGGTTCGCGTGTCGGTAGACGATCGCGGGATCGTCACCGAAGTTGAACCAGGTCGAGGTTCCAGCCCGGCAGGCATACTCCCACTCCGCCTCGGTGGGCAGCCGATAGACGGCCTTCTCGGTGCGCGACAGCCAGTCGGCAAAGGCGGTGGCGTCGTTCCAGCTGACCAGCACCACCGGGTGGTCGTCGCCCTGGCGGAAGCCCGGGTTCCTCCAGTTGTATCGGCCGTCGCTCTCGAACGCGCCGGTCTTGCCGTCGCGTACGCGGCGCGTGTCAAAGCCGCGGCCGCCGCGCCCGCCCTTCTCGGCCTCGGTCGTGTACCCGGTGGCGCTGACGAAGCGCCGGAACTGAGCGACCGTCACCTCGTGAGCGCTCATGTAAAAGGCCTTGGAGATGCGCACCCGGTGTTGCGGCTTCTCCGTCTCCCGCTCATCGTCCTCGGGCGGGGCGCCGCGCCAGAAGCGCGTGCCGAACACCTGGTCCTGCTCCTCCGTCGAGCCCATCAGGAACTCGCCGGCGGGAATGCGGACCAGCGTCAAGCCCAGCCGGTCGGTGATGCCGGCGCCCCGCCCGCTGGCGGCAGAGGCCAGGGCATAGACAAGGACCGTTCCGGCCAGCAGCGCGTACGCGTGCCGCGCCCGCGGCGTCACGTGAGCTCTCGCAGAATGCCCGTGCTCCCCGGCAGCGGCTGCGGGCGCCCCACGCCTGCCCGTTGCAACATCGTCGCCCACAGATTGGCCAGGGGGACGTCGCTGTCGTAGCGCACGAAGCCACGGTGCCGGATCCCCAGCTTGCCCCCGCCGGCGAGCAGCGTCGGCAGCTGGTTGCGGCTGTGCCCCATGCCCATCCCGCTGCTGACGCCGACCAGCGAACGGTCCAGCAACGTTCCGTCGCCTTCCTTGATCGACTCCAGCCGCAGCAGGAACTGGGCGAACTGCTCCAGGTAGATGACATCGACCCTGGCCAGCTCGTCTAGCCTCTTCGGATCGCCACCGTGGTGCGTGAGCGAATGATAGTCCGTGATGGCCTCGATGCCGGGATAGTGGTTCTGGCCCTCGCGCCGGACGACGTACGTCACCACCCGGGTCGAATCGCACTGCCAGGCCAGCGCGATCAGCTCGTACATCAGGCGCCCGTAGGTGCGGTAATCGAAGTTGGGCGAACCAGCGTGCATCGGCGCGCCGAAGTCGCCCGCCCTGCCCGGCTGCAGCGACGGGCGACATTTGGGCGTGCGCGACCAGGCCACCTCGCGCGCGAGCTCCTTCTCCACCTCGCGCAGCGACGTCAGGTACTGATCAAGGCGCGCCCTATCGCCGCGCCCCAGGGTGCGCTCCAGCTCGCGGGCCGTGTCGCGCATGCCGTCCAGGACGCTGCGCCGCTGCCGGATGCGACGCTGGTTCTCCTGCCGGCGGTCGGGGCCGTCGGCGCCGAAAAGGTTGTCGAAGATTGCGTGCGGATCATTCTCCGCCGCCAGCGGCACACCCTCCTGCGACCAGCCGAGTGTGCTGAGGCCATTCCCGCCGAAGCCCGTGCCGCGCTCCTCCGACAGCTCCAGCGAGGGAAAGCGCGTGCTGGCCCCCAGCGCTTTCGCCGCCACCTGATCGCACGAGATGCTGTTCTTGTACTCCTTGCCGCTGCGTGGGCGGAAGACGGCGTCCGATCCGGTGAGGAACGTGTGATCGCCCTCGTGGGCGCCGCCGAACTCCAGGAACATGCCCTGCAGCAGCGTGAAGCGACCGCGCAGGGGTTCGAGGGGCGTCAGGATACGCGTGGTCTCGTGATGAGGGCCGGGGGTCTTGGGGAAGAGCTGGCGCGTGTTCCATCCGGTGCCAAGGTAGAGAAAGGCCAGCCGAGCCGGTGGCGCCGGGCCGCCGGCCGCCGCCCGACGTCCCGGCAATAGTTCCATGGCATCCAGCAGCGGCAAGGCCACGGCCGCGCCCGCGCCGCGCAGCAAGGCCCGTCGCGACAGCGGCGCACTCATGGGCACTCCTTCTTGATTGAGGTCATGAGGATCATCATCGGCTCGCGAACGCGGGGCTGTTGACGATGGCGGTCACCAGCGACGAGATCCGGTATCCCCCGGCCGCCAGCGTCGCCGTCAGGCCAGTGATGGTGTCGCCGTCGACGGCCGGCTCGATCGATCGCCCCAAGGCGTAGGTCAGC
>JAXDMH010000677.1:0-4096 GCA_034666225.1 Myxococcales bacterium | reverse complement strand
GTCGGAACGACAAGCCCGACACCCTTGCCTGAGCGGGTCGGGGCAAAGCAAAGCACGTGCTCCGGCCCGTCGTGACGAAGATAGTCACGTGCGAGGCGGCCAAGCACGACCCCATCCGGATTAAGGAGTCGGGCGCCACGAACCTCATTCCTCGTCGCCCAACGCGCCGAGCCGTAGGTGGTGATAGCCTTGACTTCCCGCGCCCGCCACACCGACATGCCGATCGCAATTGCGATCGATGCAAAGCCGCCTGAGGCTGCAATCACGGCGCCCTCAATAAAGATCCGCGGGGCATAAGCGTCGTAGTGGTACCACCACAAAAAGAAGACGGGCGGTAGGTAGATCGGCACGTCAGCGATGGAAAACCAAGGTGGCCCGAGTTGCGGCTGGAAGCCCAGCCGCCACGCTGTCCATTGGGTCGCCCCCCACGTCGTAAAGAGCACAATCGTGAAGACGACGACGATCTGACCCCAGAGAATCTTTGTGGCGGTCAAGGTTGTCTCCGTTGCATTGAACGGGGACGATTAGAAAGAGCATTGGCCGAGACAGAACAATCCTGGAAATGGCGTCGTCGTGGTTTCGGATACAGCCGCGCGCAGAAACCGGAGAAGGCGCTGAGGTCTAAGCCTTCGGGCACGCGCCGCGGGCCGATCCTCCAACGCCAGGAAACTGGGATTCTACCCAGACCGCGAACAAACGACGGCGCCGCCATCGGGCTTCGCCCGATGCTGGAGGATTACGCGCCGTCGATAACGGCTTGGGCGAACGATCAGCACACCCTCGCCGGCAAAAAAGCTGGGCCGTGGCCTCGATCATATCCGCGAGCACGGCGCCAAGCTGGTGCCGCCGCCGACCGGTGATGATCCCTACGAGGAGGAAGCCTATCGGCTCTGGCGGCTCAAGCAGCAGGGCTAACGGCCGCCGGCCGGGTCGCCTGCCCTGAGAACTCAGAGCGTGCGTGTTAACCCGCAGCCAACGGTTGTGTAGTATGCCCTCTTTGGGGGAGCAGCTCCAATGGCCAAAAAGACAGTCAAATTCGATCCCGGTGATGGCCTGATCGTCAGCGAGGTTGGTCCGTGGGCGACGGAGAAGCACGACCGGCTGCGAAAATATATCCAAGCATCACACGGCGCGCGCGCGAAGTTCTTGCCACCCAAGGGGACGGGTGGCGCGAGCTACATCGAATTGTATTCTGGTCCTGGCCGATCACTCATCACCGATACAGACAAAATCATAGACGGCAGTGCTTTAGTGGCGTTCAAGGCTGGACGTGAGAGCGGGTATCCGTTCTCCGAAATGCACCTGTCCGATCTAGAGGCGCAGAATTCATCCGCGCTCGCCCAACGGATCAAGGCATTGGGCGGATCGGCGACAGGCTATGTCGGCGATGCAAATGTTGTTGTCCATCAGGTCATGAACGCGATCAATCCTTATGGCCTTCATCTTGCGTTTCTAGACCCTTTCAATCTCGAACTACCGTTTTCGATTATCGAGAGAATGTTGCGGGTGAAGCGGATGGACATGATCATCCATGTCAGCCTTCAGGATTTGCAGCGCAATCTCGACAAGTTTTCGCGTGTCGGCGGGACGCTCGACATTTTTGCGCCGGGATGGCGTGATGCCGTGGACGTGAAGCAATCAATTGCTGCGCTGCGGGCGGCGCTTATTGACTATTGGCTTGGGGCGATCCGTTCGCTTGGAACGCATCCCGCGACGGGCATACCGCTGATCGTCGGTGAGCAGAACCAACGCCTCTATTGGTTGGTTTTTTTGTCTTCAAATCCGCTCGGACACAAGCTCTGGAATGACGTACAAAATTTGCGTGGACAAGGATCGCTTTTCCCAGGAGGAACGTGATGGCTGACACCTCTATCGAATGGACCGACGCGACATGGAACCCGGTCGCAGGCTGCTCGGTGATCTCTCCCGGCTGCACGAACTGCTACGCGATGCGGATGGCGGCCCGGTTGGATGCGATGGGCGTGAAGAAATATCGCGGGCTGACCCGCAAAAGCGGCAAGCGGGCGGTCTGGACCGGCAGGGTCAGGCTTGATGGCGAGGCTCTCGACATCCCGGCAGGCTGGAAGAAGCCGCGCCGCATATTCGTGAATTCGATGTCGGACCTATTTCACGAAGCGGTGCCCGCCGAGTTTGTCGCGGCCGTCTGGAGTGCGATGCAGGTAACTCAGCGGCACACCTATCAAATTCTCACAAAGCGGCCGGACCGAATGGCGGAGATCACTGCATCGCTACCAGTGCTGCCGAACGTGTGGCTTGGGACAAGCGTCGAGAGCGCCGACTATCTCGGGCGCATCAGCGACCTGCGTCGGGTCAATGCTGTTGTGAGGTTCGTTTCGTTCGAGCCCTTGCTGGGCTCGGTGGCGGCCGCTGATTTGACGGGCGTCCACTGGGCAATCGTCGGCGGAGAGAGCGGACCGCGTGCGCGGCCTATGGCCGAGGAATGGGTCGGCGAGATCGAGGTGGCATGCCGCGAATCCGGGGCGGCCTTTTTCTTCAAGCAGTGGGGCGGCGTTCGCAAAAAGAGCACCGGCAGGCACTATCGCGGGCGCACGTTCGATGAAATGCCGCGCGCCGTCGCGATGTCCTGAGGCCACAAGCGGTCATCTATTCCCTGGGCGCAAAGACTTTCTCATCGCCTGATTGTAAAATGGCCCCTTCGTTTATGATGAGACTTCATGCCTTTCGGTAGCGTCAATTACGAGTTCGTATGCGCCAAGTGCTTCAGTGACGAAGCGTTGCAAGACTTCGTCTCAGGTATTGCCACGAGCAAGAAATGCGACTTCTGCGGCCGTACTTCGGGCAATAAGATAGCTGCTCCATTTGAGGAGGTTTCAGAGCGGATCGCGGAGTGCATCGCCCGTTACTATGACGACCCCGGCAAGGCCGGCATGTCTTACGTGAGCGCAGAGGGTGGCTATCAAGGTATTACCTACGACACTTACGAAATCTTCGAGCTGATGGAGCTGGACTTTCCTCGCACGGGCGGGGACGCTCTCCGTGATGAGTTGGCGTCCGCAATGCCTACCGACCTGTGGAGCGAGAACGAACCTTACGGACTGAACGATGACGACCGGCTTCAGTACAGTTGGGACTCATTCTGTAGGCTGATCAAGCACAAGCTGCGCTATTTCTTCACGTCGACCGTCAGAGATGATGACGAAGTCTTCAGCCCAAGCCAACTGCTGAGACTGATCTTCTCCTATGCCAAGAGCTCCGGAGCGTTCGTCACGCTACCAAAAGGCACCTCATTGCACAGAGCACGGTTTCAAAAGCCGGGCGACAAGCAAACACAGCCTTCCAGCTTGGGGCCTCCTCCGGAGAATGCCGCCGTCCAGACAAACCGGATGAGCCCGCCGGGTATCGTCATGATGTATGTGGCTGACGACATGCAGACCGCGCTTGCTGAAACGGCGGACAAGCCGGGAATGCTTGCGCTAGGCGAATTCGTCACCGGGCGCGACGCACTTCTTTTCGATTTGACGCGTCTTCCCCCGGTTCCCAGCCTCTTCGAGGACATACCGGACACTCTTGAGTACGACCCGCGTCCGCGCATTCTGTTTCTGTGGAAGCTGAGCAGGGAAATCTCGCGCCCCATCGCCAGGGATGACCGCGTCCACATTGAATATCTTCCCACACAAGTCGTAACCGAATATCTCCGAACATCCGCCACCGTTGACGGCAAGAAAATTGACGGCATCCGGTATCGAAGCTCGCGAAACGGTGTGGGGACGGCGATCGTGCTGTTCGCAAACCAGGACAACATTGAACTCGAATCTGGGGCCCGCAACTACCTCTATCATACGCACCAAGACCGCTGGCTGACGCTGAAGTCCTTCAATAAGAAGCAGGTCACGGCCAAGTCGATCGCCAAGTGGTCGCGGTAGCGCCTCTCTGTCGGCTCGATCGTCGAGCGCTCTATAGAATTTTCTGCGCCAGTCTGATGAGCCTTTGTACGGAGGGCCTTCACCGCAATCCGGGAACTGGTCGAAAGGATCGTGATCCGTCCCACTGGGCCTTATAAACCCGTTGATATCGATATCCATGGACGGCTCGCCGCCCTCCTCCGGGCCTCGGA
>JAXDMH010000676.1:0-2987 GCA_034666225.1 Myxococcales bacterium | reverse complement strand
GATCAACTGCGCGCCGTGGGCGACGTCGCCGACGAAGGTCAGCCGGCCGGTTTCGTCATCGACGGTTCGATCAAGGGGCTGACCCTGGTGACGCGCGCCGATCTGGTCGAGGTCAGCTGCGCGGTTCAGCTGGTGGTCAGCCGCAGCCCGGGCGGCGGCGTCTTCTTGCTGACCTCGGGCGAGGCCATCGTGCAAAAGCCTAGGCACCAGTTGACCCCGCAGCAACGAACGCGCTTGGAGATGGAAGCGGTGGAGAGCGCGGTGCGCGGCGCCAGCGACGATCTGGTGCAGAATCTGGCCCGCCAACAATGACCGCCGCCGCTGCCGCCCCCACCACCAGACCCGCCGCCGGACGTCTGGACGCCATCGACTGGCTGCGCGGGCTGGCCGTGGTCCTGATGATCCAGACCCACCTTTACGATTCGTGGGTGGCGCCGGCAGCGCGCGCCACCGAGCTGTTCTGGTGGACGCGTTTTCTGGGCGGCATCCCGGCCCGGCTGTTCCTGCTGCTGGTCGGCGTGTCGATGGCCATCCGTTTCGAGAGCCTGCTGCAGAAGAAGGTCGACCGCGCCACCATGTGCCGCGGCGTCGCCAAACGCGGGGCGGAGATCGTGGTGCTGGCTTATCTGTTTCGGTTTCAGGAGTACACGCTGGGCGGCTGGGGATCGAACTGGCCGGATCTGTTTCGCGTCGACATCCTGAACTGCATCGGCGCCTGCATGATCGTGGTGCCGTGGATGGCGGCGCCGCGCGGGGGACGGCCGCAGTACGCGGCGTCGCTGCTGTTCGCGGCGCTGTTCGTGGCCCTGGGGCCGATCATCGGACCGGCGCATTTTCCCGACTGGCTGCCGCGCCCCCTGACGTCGTACCTGGGCGGCCAGCGACCGATGGCCTGGTTTCCCATTTTCCCGTGGGCCGCCTGGCCGCTGGTGGGCGTCGCCGTCGGTCACTACTGGGTCCGGCAAAGCCGCGAACCGCGGCGCCAGGCGCGGGCTTATGCGCTGACGGCGCTGGTGGGGGCCGCGCTGACCGGCACGGTGATCCTGGTCCGCCGCATCGATCCGTACATCATTCGTTATCCGTCAGAGCTGGTGCAGCAGATGGGGCCGGGGAGTTTTTTCTATCGCCTGGGTCTGCTGGGACCGCTGGCCCTGCTGGCCTTTGGTGTGACGCGCGCGCTGGGGCAGCGGTTTTCGGTGATGCGCCAGTTCGGGCGGACGTCGCTGCTGGTCTACTGGATTCACGTCAACCTTTGTTACGGCCTGATCTCAAGGCCGCTGCACCGGCGGCTGGGCATGGGCTGGGCGACGGTGGGGCTGGTGGCGATGGTGACCTTGATGCTGGGCGTTTCCGTCCTCAAGACCAAGTACTGGAAGGGATGGCGCCGACATGAGCAGTCCCGAAGTGGACGTCCGGCTGTCGCTGGCTGAGCTGTTCGCCGCCACCGCCGCTGGGCTGGACGGCGAAGCGCTGGTGGCCAGCGCGATCTCCGGCGCCGCCGAGCTGGCAAAGGCCACGCACGTGCTGGCCGTCGGCAAGGTGGCGCTGCCCATGTGGCGCGGGTGGGCGGCAGATGCGGTATCGCCCGCGCGGGCCCTGGCCGTGGTTCCGGCGCCGCTGGTGCCGGACGCGCCGCCGATCGGGCTGTCGATAGTGGCCGGCGATCACCCGCAACCAACCGAGCGCAGCGTGGCCGCCGCCCGCGCGGTGGCGGCCTTTGTGGCGGGCGTCGATCCCGGCCGCGATCGCTTGCTTGTTCTGCTGTCGGGCGGCAGCTCGGCGCTGCTGTGCGCGCCGGCGGCCGGGTTGTCCTTGGCGGACAAGCGCGCCGCGGTCGGCGCCGTCGCGGCGGCCGGAGCGACCATCGCGGAGCTGAACACCGTGCGCAAGCACCTGTCGGCGATCAAGGGCGGTCGCCTGGCGTTGCTGACCACCGCGCCCGTCGACGTGCTGGCGCTGTCAGACGTCATCGGTGACGATCCGGCCACCATCGGTTCGGGCCCGTTCTCAGCGGATCCGACGACGTTCGCCGACGCCCAGCAGGTCATCGCGCAGCTGGGAGCAAAGGTACCCGCGTCGGTGGCGGCGAATCTGCAGGCGGGCGCGGCCGGTGATTTCTCGGAGACGCCGAAGCCAGGCGATCCTCGACTGGACCACGTTCGTTACCGCATCATCGCCGGTCCCGACACCGCGCGCGCCGAAGCCCGGCGGCAGGCCCAGACCGACGGCTGGGACGTCGGCGATCTGCCGGCCAACAGCGAACAGTCCGTCGACCAGCTGGCGGCGAGCGTCGTGCAGCGGGCGCAACAGCTGCTCGCCGCGCCGGCGGCGCGGCGATGCGTGCTGATCGGCAACGGCGAGCCAACCATCAAGCTCAGCGGCGGCGCCGGCCGGGGCGGCCGCGCCACCCACCTGGCGTTGCTGGTGGCGCGGGGCCTGGGCCAGCTTTCAGACGCGGCGCGCGGCCAGGCGACGGTGGCGTTTCTGGCGGCCGGGACCGACGACCGGGACGGCAACAGCGACGTCTCGGGCGGCGCCGTCGACGGCGCCACCTGGGCCCGTGCCGTCGCCCAGGGCCTGGATCCGCAGGGTGCCCTGGACCGTTTCGACAGCGCCACCCTGCTGGAAAAGATCGGTGCCACCGTGCGCGGGCCGGGGACCTCGAACCTGCTGGACCTGCATTTTCTTGCGGTGGACCACCGGTAAACTTGCCCTTGGGCACCGGTCACCTATAAATTTTGTGGGTGGTAACGCCGCTTTCTCGCTGGTTGCTTGCGGTCGGTCTGGGAACAGGCCTGCTTTTGTCGAACCTTCCCTCCGGGGAGGGTGCGGCCCAGGCGGCCGCTGCCAAGTCGACCAAGACCGCGACCAAGCACACCGGCAAGACCAGGGGCAAACGCGTCGTTCGCGCCCGCGGCAAGAAGGCCATCGTGCGCGAGCGGTACGTCGTCCCCATCAAGGGCGGAATGCCCAACGTGCAGGCCCAG
>JAXDMH010000675.1:0-4141 GCA_034666225.1 Myxococcales bacterium | reverse complement strand
CGTTGTTCACCAGCACGTCGACGGCGGCGAAGGCTGGCGGCAGTGACTTCACGGCGTCTTCGATGGCGCCCCGATCGCGCACGTCCAGGATCAGCGGCAGCAGGCGTTCGCCCAGCTCGGCGCGCAGGGCATCCAGACGATCGGCGCGGCGCCCGGCGGCGATGACGCGCGCCCCTTCGTGAACGAATCGGCGGGCAATGGCGGCGCCAAATCCGGCAGTGGCTCCGGTGACGAACAGGATCATCGACATGGCCCCATCGAACGACGACCCGTTGATCCTGTCAACGGTCAGCGCAGCGACGGTCAGTCCAGAACCGAGCTGACCGGGCGATAGGGAAGCTTGTGCGCCCTGGCCACCGGCTGACAGGTGAGCTCGCCGTCGAAAGTGTTGATGCCCGCCGCCAGCGCCGCGTCGGCGCGTGCCGCCGCGACCAGACCGCGGTCGGCGATCTTCTGTGCGTATTCCACGGTGGTGTTGGTCAGCGCCCAGGTGCTGGTCTGGGCCACGGCGCCCGGCATGTTGGGGACGCAATAGTGAACCACGCCGTGCACTTCGTACGTCGGGTGATCGTGCGTGGTGGGCCGGCAGGTCTCGATGCAGCCACCTTGATCGACGGCCACGTCGACGACGACGCTCCCCTTTTCCATCTGCGAGACCAGCGTCTCGGTCACCAGCATGGGCGCCACCGCCCCCGGGATCAGCACGGCCCCCACCACCAGGTCGGCGCGCCGGACCGTCTCCTCGACGTTGTGCGGATTCGAATACAGCGTCTCGATCGAGCTGCCGAACACGTCTTCCAGATAGCCCATCCGTTTGGCCTGCACGTCCAGGATGGTGACCTGCGCGCCCATGCCGATGGCGATCGTCGCTGCGTTGCGACCGACCACGCCGCCGCCCAGGATCACCACGCGCCCGCGTCGCACACCGGCCACGCCGCCCAGAAGCACGCCCTTGCCGCCGCGTTCCTTTTCCAGGCAGGTGGCGCCCACCTGGACCGCCATGCGGCCGGCCACCTCGCTCATGGGGCGCAGCAGCGGCAACGTTCCGTCGGGAAGCTGGATGGTCTCGTAGGCGACGGCGCGGACCTTTCGCGCCATCAGCTCGTGCGTCAGCGTCGGCTCGGCAGCCAGGTGCAGGTACGTGTAGACGATCAATCCCTCGCGAAAGAAACGGAACTCGGCCGGGAGAGGCTCCTTCACCTTCATGACCATGTCGGCGTTCCAGGCCGCCGCCGCGTCGGGGACGATCGTGGCGCCCGCTTGCACGTACTGCCCGTCGACGATGCCGCTCCCCTCGCCCGCGCCCGCTTCCACCAGCACCTGGTGGCCACCGCTGACCAGCAGCTTGACCCCGGCCGGCGTCACGCCGACGCGGTACTCACGTGTCTTGGTCTCTCTGGGTACGCCGATTTTCACGGCGTGATCATATCACCGCCCGGGGCGTGTGCCGCGCGCGCCGCCAGCGTCAGCCAGCGGGCCGGTCAGCGGCACATCGGGATGTAGCCGTCGATGCGCAACCCGGAGATGGTGATGACGTTCGGCATGTCACCGACGAAGACAAAGCCACGCACAGCCGCGCGCGCCATCGCATAGGTCCAGGTCGGCTTGCCCAGCGAGATGGTGCCCCAGGCGGCGGTGTCCAGCGAGAAGGACTGCGTCTTCACCATACCGGCCGTGTTGGGAACCTTGATCACCCACTGCGCGCCGCCGCTGTAATGAAACCCCGGCCGCATCTGGATCCACAGATCGGCGGTCGAGCTGTAGGTCAAGGTGAACCCCTTCGAGTTGCTGAGGTCGACCTGCGTGTTGAAGTTGTTTCCGATCAACACTTCCATCACGTGCCATTCGTTCTTCAGGAACTGTTCCTTGGCGACGTAGTGGGTGCCCTCCTTGACCAGCAACGTTCCGCCCATGGGAACCGTGGTGCCTTCGCCGCTGGCGCCGAAGTACTGGATGCGATCGATCGAGGCGGTCGGGCATTCCATCAACGGTGGGTAGCTGGCGTCGGGATCCAGCGCGGAGCCATCGCCGCCAGCGTCCACGACCGCCGACCCGTCGGCGACGACCGCGCCACCACCGCCGCTGCCGCCGCCGCTGCCGCTATCGCCGCCGCTGCCGCTGGACGCACCGCCGCTGCCCGACGCACCACCGCTGCTGCCGGACGTTCCACCACTGCCGCTGCCGCCACCCGAGCCTCCAGCGGTGGTGCCGCCGGAACCGGAGGGCGGTCCGCCCACATCGCTGGACGCGGTGCAAGCACCGACCCACAACACGGCTATCCCCAGCAGCAGGGCCGTCCTGGGGCGGCTGACGGCGGAAGGGACGAGGGCCACCAATGGTTCACCATTTTTCCGGTTTGCCATGGTTCCTCTGTAGCCTGGGACCCGGCGAAGCGATCAAACGAATGGCCGCTGGGGGATGTATGCAGAATGCTGCGCGGCGTGGCAAAGTGCGGCCATGGGTTCGTCGCTGATTTTGCATGTCGATCCATTCTGGGTGTCGCCCTACGCGTTCACGGCGTTCGTCGCGCTGAAAGAAAAAGGCGTCGACTTTGCCGTGCGCACCGTGGACCTCAGCAAGGGGGAGCACCGCAAGGAGCCCTATCGCTCGGCGTCGCTGACCGCGCGCATTCCGGCGCTGGTGCATGACGGGTTCTGGTTGACGGAGTCCAACGCCATCGCCGAATACATCGAGGACGTCTTTCCCGCCCCGGCGCACCGCCGTCTGTTTCCGGCCGATTCGCGCCAGCGGGCCCGGGCCCGCCAGGTGATGGGTTTCGTTCGTTCCGACATCGGCGCCCTTCGCGAGGAGCGCTCGGCGGAGACAGTGGTCTACAAGATGAAGATGGCGCCCCTGTCCAGCGGCGCCCAGCGCGCCGCCAGCAAGCTGACCGAACTGGCCGGCAAGCTGATCGCCGATGCCAAGGACACCGTCTTCGGCGAATGGTCGATCGCCGACGCCGACCTGGCCTTCGCCCTGCACCGCCTGATCAATAACGGCGACGACGTCCCGCCCGCCGTGCGCGCCTACGCCGAGGCCCAGTGGTCCCGCCCCTCCGTCCGCGCTTATATCGACCACGTCCGCCAACCGTTCGTCCCGTACGCCTACTGACGTCGAACAAGATCTCCGGCAGCGAATGTTAGCAGCCGGCTGACAAGCCGGGTCGCTGGCGAAGCCGGGCCGAGAACCGGACCGGAGTGTACTTGTGTACTCGAGGACCGGAAGCGCAGGCCCGGCGCAACCAGCGGCCCGGCGAGGGCGCGCGAAGCGCGGGTGGGGAGGCAGGGCGTGCAGGACCCGAAGTTCCCGGAGGGATCGTCAGCCGTCGTTCACTACGAGGAAACCCCTCGACTACGTCGGACGGGCGGTCAGCCAGGCCACGGCGCGCTCCTCGGCCCAGAAGCGGGCCTTCCAGGGCCAGGGGCCGGCGATGAAGGCGGCGTGGCCGCCCCAGTGGGTGGTGACGATCTCGACGTCCGGCGAGGCCACGGCCTGGGCACGACGAATCACGCTGACGGGCAGGAACGGATCGTCTTCGCTGCTGATGCTCAACGTGGGGACCTCGATGCGCTCCAGGAATCGAATCGAGCTGCTCTTGCGGTAATAGTCGTCCGCCCCCTGAAAACCGTGCAGCGGGGCGGTGGCGGCGTCGTCGAATTGATAGAACGTGCGCGCGCGGGCGATCAGCTTGGGCTGCAGCTGCGACACCGCCTTGATGTGGCCAAAGCGCGTGGTGATGTCCAGGGCCTTCGCCTTCAGCGTCTTCAAGAAATGGCGCACGTAAAGCCGGCCGCGCCCCTTCTCCAGGTGGCGCGCCGCCACCGCCAGATCGTAGGGAACCGAGATCGTGACGGCGCCTTCGATGCGGCTGCGCGCCCCGGCTTCGCCCAGGTATTTCAGCAGCACGTTTCCGCCCAGCGACGTCCCCACCGCGTACAGCGGCTGCGACGGCGCGCGGGCGGTCAACGTGTCGACGACAAAGCCGAGGTCGGCGGTTTCGCCCGAATGATAGAGGCGGGCCGTCAGATTCGGCAGCGTTCGCGAATGATGTTCCGGATCGCGCGCGCAGTAACGAAAGTTCATGGCAGTGACGTCCCAGCCGGCCAGCGAAAACTGGCGCGCCAGCCCCTGCATGTACACG
>JAXDMH010000674.1:0-7603 GCA_034666225.1 Myxococcales bacterium | reverse complement strand
GGCGGTGGTGGATCCAGCGGTATCCCATCGTCGATCGTGACGCCGGCGCTGCTGTTCGGCGACATTGACATCCGGCGGCAGACGGGGCGCTTTCGCAAGCCGCCTCTTTACCCACATCCGGGTTTTGTGGCGCAGCGACACTGAAACGCGCGAGCCATATCAAGACGCTGACATTTCGTTTACAGTGACCGCGTGAACGCTTCGTGGTCGGGTTGCGTTAACGTCGCTAAGGTTTGTCCTTCCACCTGTCGAGATCCACAAGACGGATGAATGCGCCGGTGTCGCCTTGGTGTATGCGAGGGCCGGCCGCGGCTTTCCTGTTGGCTCTTCCGTTGGTCTTTTCGGGCAGCGCCTGCGAGATCGATGAAGGCGGTCTGCCCGAAATCGCCGGGTCCGATCGCAGGATCGTGGCCGAGCCTGGCGACGCCGCCGTCGATCTTCCGGGCGCCGATGTGCCCGACAACGACGACGACGCTGGGACGCCGCCCGTGGATGCCGACAGCGATGACGCGGTCGCGGTTGATGTCGCGGACGATGGTTCGCCGGTGTTGGACGCTGGCTCACCGGAAGCAGAAACGGGAGAGACGGGACCTCCCCTGTGCCAGCACTGCGCGAACTACGGGACGCCGCATACGCTGGGCACGATTCCCCTGGTCATCAAGGAGCTCTCCGGGGTGGCCGCCAGCACGCGCCACCCTGGCGTTCTGTACGCGCACAACGATTCGGGCGACACGGCGCGATTCTTCGCCATCGACGAGACGGCGGCCTTGCTGGGTGAGATGGATCTTCCGGGGGCCACCAGCACCGACTGGGAAGACATCGCCGTCGGGACGTGCCCGGCCGGCTCCTGCGTCTACCTGAGCGACACCGGCGACAACGACCTGAAGCGAGACCAGTACAAGATCTATCGCGTCGCCGAACCGGCGACTTTTCCCGGGTCGGGCGGCACCGCGAACGTCACCTATGAACAATTCCCGTTCGTCTACCCGGACGGTCCCCACAACGCCGAAGCGTTGCTGGTGCACCCCCAGACCGGCCGCGTCTTCATCGTCTTGAAAGAAGCGGGGATCCCCGCGACGGTGTACGAGATGCCGCTGCCCTTGCAGGCGGGCAGGGTGGTGACGGTGGTGAAGGTCGGGTCGCTATCGGTGCCGGCCAACGCCGGGCTGGTGACCGGGGGAGCGTTCCATCCCTGCGGCGATCGCATCTTGATTCGCACCAAACAGGGCCTTTACGAACTGGGCGGCGCCCAAAGCGGCGACGTGACGTCCGTGTTCAGCGCGGCAGCCACGTCCGTGCCGGTCGCGGTCGAGGTGCAGGGCGAAGCGGTGGACTACGCACCCGACGGCCTTCGTTACTTCACCAGCAGCGAAACCGGTGACGGCCCCACGCCGCTGCTCAGCGTGGTCGAGTGCCTCTCGGCGGCGCGGCGGTGACCATCACCACCGCCGCGATGATGACGGCGGCGGCGATCAACATTCGCGGCGTCAGCGGTTCGTCGGCGATGGCCCAGCCCAGGAACACGGCCACCACCGGGTTGACGTAAGCATAGGTGGCGACCCGGGCGGCCGGCACCACCTGCAGCAGCCACACGTACGCGCTGTAGGCCACCAGCGAGCCAAAGACGATCAGATAGCCGAGCGCCAGCACCGACGTCGTCGAGACGTGACTGTTCGCCAGTCGCTGCGGCTCGCCGGTCACCAGGCCCAGCACCAGCAGATAGCTGCCACCCGCCACCATCTGCAGGCCGGCGCCCAGAAAAGGCGCGCCGGGAACCTGGCTGCGGCGCGCGTCCAGCGTGCCGATGGCCCACGACAGCGACGCCAGGGCCACCACCACGACGCCGATCGGATCGACGGTGGCATGTCCGGCGGCGGCCGCCGACGATTCGGGGCGCGACAGCAGCACGACGCCGACCAGGCCCATGACCACGCCCGCCGCCACCCGACCGGTGGGCCGTCCCTGCCCGCGCAGCCATTCCAGAAGGACGATCCACAGCGGCAGCACCGACACCACGACCGCGGCGATGCCTGACGGGATGCGCTGGACCGCCCAGACCACGCCGCCGTTGCCGCCCAGCAGCAGCCACGCCCCGGTGCGGGCCGCGTTCTTCCACATCAGCGCCGTGGGGCGCGGCCCGCCCGTCAGGGCGTTCCAGCACAGAATCACCGAGCCGGCCACGAAGAAGCGCGCCGACGCCAGCAGGAACGGTGGCAACGTCCGCACCGCCACCCTCATCCCCAGGTAGGTCGAGCCCCACAGGATGTAAACCGCGGCAAAAGCCAGCGCGATGAGCAGCCGCGACGGCGGCGGACGGTCGTGGTCATTCATGGGCGCGCCTGTTATTCGGCGGCGACGGCGCTGCCGTCGCGGTCGCGGTCGCGGTCGCGGTCGCCGGCGTCGTGGCGTTCGGCGCGCGCCGCTTCCCAGGCCAGCATCGACGTCTTGCGGGCGCTGCCCCAGCGGTACTGGCCGAAGGTGCCCAGGCCGCGAATCACCCGGTGGCAAGGGATCAGCCAGGCGATGGGATTTTGTCCGACGGCGTTGCCGACCGCGCGCGCGCCGCGTGGCTGGCCGACCGCGCGGGCGATGGTCTGATAGGTGGTCAAGCAACCGCTGGGGACGATCAGCAGCGCCTTCCACACCGCCACCTGAAACGGTGTGCCGCGCACGAACAACGACAGGGCAGGGTCGCCGCCGGCCCGCCCGACGGTGAAAACGCGGCGCAGCCAGTCGGCGGCCACGTCGTCGTCGCGCTGGATCTCGGCGCGCGGCCAGTCGCGCAGCAGCGCCCGCGGCGCCTCGCTCTCGGACGTGGACGAGCCGTCTTCTGCCTGTTCGCACAGAAAACTCAGGGCGCAGATCCCGCGCGCCGTCACGGCGATGAAGCAGCGCCCGAAGGGGCTGTCGCCGATCCCCCAGCGCAGCTGCAGGCCGGCGCCCGCAGAGCGGTATTCGCCGGGCGTCACCGCCTCCAGGCTGACGAAGAGGTCGTGCAGGCGGGAGGGACCGGACAGGCCGGCGTCGTACGCGGCGTCCAGGACCGTCGCCGACGCACGCAGGCGCTGCTTGGCGTGCTCCAGCGTCAGAAATTGCACGAATCGTTTGGGGCTGACGCCGGCCCAGCGGTGAAAGAGCCGCTGAAAATGAAACGGGCTTTGCCCGACGTGCGCCGCCACCTCGTCCAGCGACGGCTGCTGGGCGCGCCGTTCGGTCAGAAACTGGATGGCGCGTTCGATGCGCGCATATTCGGCGGCGGCTTCGCTTTCGGGATGGGACATCACGATGCTGAGACACTAGCCGGCGCGGGAGCGCCCGGCGACCCGGATCTTGCGGTTAACAGGCGGTCACCGTCGGGCAAGTTGCAGAGGCCAGAATGATGTAAGTTACGGTCATGGCGCGAACGCATTTCACGGTAGGCGACGTCGAGGCGCTGATCCCGACGCTGGAGCGGATCTTCACCGACGTGCTGCAACTGCGGGCGGGTCTGCGTGGCGTGGAGGAGAAGCTGGATCGCGCCGGCGTGCGCATGAAACGCGACGAGCTGCCCCACGAAGAGGTCGGCACGCCCGAAGTACGCCAGGCCAAGGCCGTCCTGCGCGGCTTTTACGAGGCGCTGTCCGACGAGATCGAGCGGGTCCGTGCCCTGGGTGGTCAGATCAAGGACATCGAGACCGGCCTGGTCGATTTCCCCGGTCGGCGCGGCACCGACGAGATCTTGCTGTGCTGGAAGCTGGGGGAAAAACAGATTCGCTACTGGCACACCGTCGACGGCGGTTTCAGCTCGCGTCGCCCCATCGACGAACAGATCCCGCGCGCGCCCCAGCGGCTGGACTGAGCCGTGGCCGACGAGGCGGCGCTGCAGACGGCGATCGCGGCGCTGCTGCGCGCGTCCGGACTGGATCCCACCAGCGACGCCGACCTGCGCCAGACGCCGGCCCGCGTGGCGCACCTGTGGGCCACCGAGTTTTTATCGGGCTATGCCATGGATCCGGCGGCCATCCTGGGCGAGCCGGTGGTGGGCGAGGCCGATCCCGACGTGGTGGTGGTGGGCGGCCTGCGCTTTCATTCCATGTGCCCGCACCACCTTCTCCCTTACCGCGGCGTCGCGCACGTGGCGTACATCCCGAACGGCAAGCTGGTCGGGTTCGGTCGCCTGGCCGAGCTGGTCGATTGCTTCACGCGCCGCCTGACGCTGCAGGAGCGGGCCACGCATCAGGTGGCCGACAGCCTGTGCCGGCACCTGGGCGCGCACGGCGCCGGCTGCGTGATCGAAGCCGAACAGATGTGCCTGGCCATCCCCGGCGAAAAGCACGACCAGTCCGGCGTCGTCACCAGCGCCTTCGTCGGCGACATGCGTGAACGGCCCGACCTGAAGGCGCGCCTTCTGGCCGCCGCCAACCTGGGCGGCCGCACGCGATGACGCTGCTGCAGGGACAGACGGCGGTGGTGACGGGCGCCTCGCGCGGCATTGGCCTGGCGGTGGCGACGGCCTTGCGCCAGGCGGGGGCGCGCGTTCTCGGCTGCGCGTTGCACGCCGCGGATGATGTTCTGGTCTGCGATGTTCGCCGCGCCGCCGACGTCGCGCGTTTTGCCGAGGCGGCGCGCAGCCGCATCGGCGTGCCCGACATCCTGGTCAACAACGCGGGCACCGTGGTGCGCGCGCCGCTGGCGTCGCTGCCCGAAGAGGCCTGGGACGAAGTGGTCGACGGCAACCTCAAGGGGACGTTCCTGGTGTCACGGGCCTTCGTCGCTGACATGCAGGCCCGGCGCAGCGGGCGCATCATCAACGTGGCGTCGATCTCGGGGCGGCAGGGAACGGCCGGGCTGACTGCCTACTGCGCGGCCAAGCACGGCGTCGTCGGTTTCACGCGCGCGCTGGCCGAGGAGGTGCGCCCCCACGGCATCGCCGTCAACGCCGTCTGCCCCGGCTCTGTCGATACCGACATGCTAAGGATCGGCATGCCCGGGGCGACGCCCGCGATGTCCCCCCAAGACGTGGCCGGCGTGGTGCTGTACCTGGCCGCCCAGGCTCCTTTGGCCCTGACCGGGTCTTGCGTGGATGTCTTTGGGTAGCGATTTTGACGCCGGTCCGCTGGGCCAGGACCGCAGCTTTCAAGAAGCGCTGCGACGGCTGCCCATGTTTCCGCTGCCCAACGTCGTGCTGTTTCCGCACGCCCTGCTGCCGCTGCACATCTTCGAAGAGCGCTATCGCGAGATGGCCCGCGACATCCTGGCCGGCCAGCGGTTTCTGGCCATGGCCTTGATCGCGCCCGGACAGGATCTGGACGTCGTGGAGAAACCGTCGGTGCGGCCGGTGGCCGGCATCGGCGAGGTGGTGATGGCCCACGAGCTGGCCGACGGGCGATTCAACCTGGTGGTGCGCGGCCGGGCCCGCATTCACATCGACGACGAGCTGATCTCCGATCGCCCCTATCGGTTGATCACCGCGTCGACCCTGCCGGACCTCCCGGCCGGCGATCCCGGCGAGCTGCGCGACGCCGATCAATCGCTGCGCGCCCTGGTCGGCCATCTGGCCGACGCCATCCCGGAGGGCGGCGAGCTGCTGCGCCAGGTGGTGGCGTCGCAGGAGACGTCGTCGGAGCTGGTCGACGTCCTGGCCGCCGCGCTGATCGTCGACGCCACCCAGCGCCAGTCGCTGCTGGAGACGCGCGACGTTCTGCGCCGCATCGAACGCGTCTCCGCCGAGGTGGTGGCCATGGCGGCGCGGATCAGCTCGTCAAGCGTGGTGAACTGAACCGGCGCGGTGGCGCGCAGGAATAGATCCAGGGCGATCCAAGGGCAGACCTACGGCTCGGCGGTCGTCGACAGGAACCGTTCGTTCACCCAGCCGACCACGCCACCGCATTTGACCTTGTGCCAGGTCGAGGCGCCGACGTGTCGACGCTGGCCCAGAGACAGGACGCCCGTGGCGTGCGGGGACAGCTGGCCCAGGACATCGCTCTGGGTGTCGGGCGCGGCGCGGACGTTCAGCGTGTCCTGCTCGTCGACGCCGCGAACGTTGAAGCGCGGGCCCTTGCCGGTACCGCAGGCGCCCAGGCGATCATCCTTGGGGCGGGGACGGGCCGGGGCCGGCGCTGGCGCGCGGGGTGGCGCTGGCGGTGGCACGGGCGGACGCGGGGGGGCGACGGCGACCGGTTCCTCGACGGGCGGCGGTTCGGCCGGCGGCACCGTGACCACAGGGCGGTTGGGCGCGCGCGAGCGTCGCGACCGCCGCGAGTCGCACCCGGCCCCGACAGAAAGCGCCAGCGCCACGGCGCCCAAGGCAAGCCAGGAGAGAAATCGTCGCGATGATGGGCCCATGAAATGAACGCCCGCAGGATAACCCAACCCGTCGCCGCTCGCCGATGCCGCCCTAGGAGCGCGTAGAGGGTAGGCCGGCTTTGCCGGCCGGAGCTCATCGCGGGAGGTTCGGAACCCGTCTGAGGGTTCTGAGCTAAAGGCGTCGCTCCGCGAACGACCGCCCGTCTCACGATTGCCACTTGACGGCTGGGCCATACTTGCATGATACAAGCTCTGCAAGATGGCCCAGCAAGAGCGGTTTGTTGAACTACTGACCCAGGTGGCCCGCGAGATCACCCGCCGACAGTCGTCGGACGTCTGCTGCGGCGATCTGACGCTGGAGCAGTTTCAAACCCTGGCCGCCGTCAGCGGGGTGGACCTCTCGACGATCGGATCACTCTCGGACCGATTGTGCGTCGACCTCTCCACCATGAGCCGCAACGTGACGGTCCTGGAACGAAAGGGGCATCTGCAACGCGCGCGCAGTGACGACGACGCCCGCGTCGTTCACGTCCGGCTGACACCGAAAGGCAAGCGATCGCTGACCACGCTCCGCTGCGACCAGCGTGATGTGTTCCAGGATGTCTACGGTCGCCTTCCGGCGGCGGACCGTTCCCAGGTGGTCAAAGCGCTCGAGGCCTTGAGCGCTTGCTTGATGGCGGCCGCCCCGCCGGCCAGCGCCTGTTGCGCACCCATGGTTGTCAGCAGAAAGCGTCCGGCGTGAGCCGCACGCCCGCCGCTTCGCTGCCCCGGCGAGTCGTTGCCGAGGCGGTGGGAACCGCGCTGCTGCTGGCCACCATCGTGGGCTCCGGCATCATGGCCGAACGGCTGGCCATGGGAAACACGGCCATCGCGCTGCTGGCCAACACGCTGGCCACCGGTGGCGGGCTGGTGGCACTGATCCTCGCTTTCGGCGGCATCTCGGGCGCGCATTTCAACCCGGCGGTCACCGTGGCCGACGCCAGCCAGGGCGGATTGGCCTGGGCCGACGTCGGGCCGTACATCGTGGCGCAGTTGATCGGCGCCTTCGCCGGCGTCGCCCTGGCCCACATCATGTTCGACGCGCCGCTGTTCAGCGCCTCTGACCATGTGCGCTCGGGCGTGGGCCAGCTGACCGGCGAGTTCACCGCGACGTTCGGCCTGATCTCGGTGATCTGGGGCTGTTCGCGCAAGCAGCCTTCGGCGACGCCATTCGCCGTGGCGGCGTACATCGTCGCCGCTTACTGGTTCACCTCGTCGACGTCGTTCGCCAACCCCGCCGTGACGCTGGCGCGCGCGGCATCCGACACCTTTGCCGGCA
>JAXDMH010000673.1:0-10173 GCA_034666225.1 Myxococcales bacterium | reverse complement strand
CCATCCGGCGATTCGGCGGCAAACCGCTGCGCGTGAAAGACATCGTCAGCATCGGCAGCGCCACCGCCGAGATGGTCGGTTTCCTGGGCGCCTGCGTGCAGGCCAAGCTGAACTGCCTCATCAGCGGCGGCACCGGCACCGGCAAGACAACGATGTTGAACGCCCTGTCGTCCTTCATCCCCGACGGCGAGCGGGTGGTGACCATCGAGGACGCCGCCGAGCTGCAGCTGCAGCAGCGCCACGTGGTGCGGCTGGAGACGCGCCCGCCCAACATCGAAGGGCGCGGTGAGATCGTCGCCCGCGATCTGGTGAAGAACGCCCTGCGTATGCGCCCCGACCGGATCATCATCGGCGAATGCCGCGGCGGCGAGGTGCTGGACATGCTGCAGGCCATGAACACCGGGCACGAAGGGTCGATGACCACCGTGCACGCCAACACCCCGCGCGACGCCCTGTCACGCATCGAGGCCATGGTGGGGATGGGCGGCATCCAGATGTCCGAGGCGCTGGTGCGCCAGACCATCTCGCGCGCCCTGAACGTCATCGTGCAGCTGACCCGCGGCCTGGACGGCAAACGGCGCATCACCAGCATCTCGGAGATCATCGGGATGGAGGGGGCGGTGATCACCTCGCAGGAGCTTTTCCGGTTTGATCAGCGCGGCGTCGACGCCGACGGCAAGGTTCTGGGCGAATTCCGCAGTTTGGGCGTTCGCCCCAAGGTGATGGAGCGCATCGAGCGCTACGGCATCAACCCGGCGGAGATCCTCCGCCGTCATATGGCGGTCACCTAGGGGCCCGGCGATGCGGTCCGTCCTCATCGTCGTGGTCAGCTTCCTCGCCATCGTCCTGGCGGAGGCGGTCGTCTCGACGGCGCGGTTCATCAGCGCCCGCCGCGCCGACGAGCTGAAGCGCCGTCTGCAGTCGCTGGGTTCGGGCACGCAGGCGTCGGTGGGCCTGCTGCGACAAGGGAAGCTGTCGGCCAACTCAACGCTGGACGAGATCTTGCGCGGCTGGGCGCTGGCCCGGCGTCTGGATGATCTGCTGGTGCAGGCCGAACTGGGAATCACCGTCGGGCGGCTGCTGGGATACTGCGCGCTGTGCGGGATCACGGCGTTCGTCCTGGGCATGATCGCCGGGGCCGGCCCGCTGCTGTCGTTGGCCCTGCTGCCGATGGGTCTGCCCCTGCCTTACGCCTTCGTGCTGATGGCGCGCGAGCGGCGCAGCCGCAAGATCACCGAGCAGCTGCCCGATGCGCTGGACATGATGGCGCGCTCGCTGCGAGCCGGCCACGCCTTGGGAAGCGCGTTCAAGATGGTGGCCAGCGAGATGCCGTCGCCCATCAGCGTCGAGTTCGGACGCGCCTTCGAAGAGCAGAACCTGGGCCTGTCCTTTGACAAGGCGGTGGCCCAGATGACCAAGCGCGTCCCCAGCAACGGCGATCTGAAGATCTTCGCCGTGTCGGTGATCGTGCAGAAGGAGACCGGCGGCAACCTGGTGGAGATCATCGAGAAGATCGCCGACACCGTTCGCCAGCGCTATCGGTTCTACGGCAAGCTGAACACGCTGACCGCCGAAGGGCGCATGTCCAGTTACATCCTGGGCGCGCTGCCCATTCTCACCGGGATCTTCATCGCCGCCACCAATGGGCCCTACGCGCGGCTGCTCGTCACCGAAAAACTGGGCAACATGATCCTCGGCTACGCCATCGTCAGCTGGCTGCTGGGATTCATGTGGATGCGCCGGATGTCCAAGGTGTCGGTCTGATGGGTGGCGTGGCGTTTGGCGGCGGCGGCACCGACCTGATCCTGGCCGCCGTGGCCGGCATGGTGTTCGTGGTGACGCTGGCCATGGGACTGCGGGCGATCTTTCGCCGCCGCGACGAGGTGGTCGAGCGGCTGGAGCGGGTGGGCGGGCGAAGTTTCGCCGATCCGTCAGCAGGGGGCGGCGCCGATGGCGAACAGACGACTGCCATCGAAAAGATGCAGCTTCCGCTGTCAAGGCTGGCCCGTCCCAGCGACAGCGCTGAATTGTCGCGGGCCCGGCTGAAAATGATCCGCGCCGGCTATCGCGGCGATCGGGCCCTGGAGATCTTCCTCGGTCTCAAGATTTTTCTGGCGCCCGTGCTGCCCATTCTTTTTCTGTATCTGAACGCGCACCGGGCCAAGCCGATGGCTTTCCCCGTCGACGTGGTCATCGCCGTGTGGCTGTGCGGCCTGGCCTTCTGGATCCCGAACCTGGTCTTGAACAGCAAGATCAAGGAGCGCCAGCAGGCGCTGGAGCGGGCCTTGCCGGACGCCATGGATCTTCTGGTGACCTGCGTGGAGGCGGGCCTGGGTCTGGACGCAGCCATGGCGCGCGTGTCGGAAGAGATGGTGCTGGCGGCGCCGGTGCTGGCCCAGGAGCTGAATCAGGCGTTTCTGGAGGTGCAGGCCGGCGTGCCGCGCGCCGATTCCTTTCGCCGCCTGGCGGAACGGACCGGCGTCGACGATCTGCGCGCCCTGGCGGCCATGCTGATCCAGACCGACATCTTCGGGACCAGCGTGGCCCGCGCCCTGCGCGTGCACTCGGACGGCATGCGCGTCAAACGCATGCAACGCGCCGAAGAAAAGGCGGCCATGGTCTCCGTGAAGATGACCATCCCGCTGGTGCTCTGCATTTTGCCGTCGCTGATCGCCGTGGTCATGGGACCGGCGGTGGTGATGATCAAACAAGCGTTCGGAGGTACCCCGTGAAAAAAAATGGTCTCGTGTTTGTGTTGATGGCAGCGGTGTTGGGTGTCGCTCTGGGGAACGCCGGTTGCGCCGCGCAACAGGCCGGGGCCCTGCGCGGCGACACCTTCGACGCGCGCAAGAAGCTGGCGCGCGAGCTGGTGGCCCGGCAAGAGTGGCCGGCGGCCTTCGCCTTCACCGACGAGCTGCACCAGGCCAAGCCCGGCGACGCCGAGGTGCTGGTCCTGCGCGGGACGGTCTATCGCGAACGGGGGCTGACCGCAGAGGCGGAGGCCGACCTGCGGCAGGCGATTCACCTCGACGATCAGCTGGCCGAGGCCCACGCTGCCTTGGGAATCCTGTACGACCTGAACCAGCGGGTGGAAGACGCGGAAAAGCAACATCGTCTGGCGGTTGGGCGCGAGCCGAACAACGCCGCCTACCTGAACAACCTGGGCTTCTCGCTCTTTCTGCGCGGAAAATACCAGGATGCCATCAAGTTCTACTCGCAGGCGGCGCGCCTGACGCCGACCAACCGTCGCCTGCGTACCAACCTGGGATTCGCCCTGGCCGCGCGCGGTGATTTTCGGCGTGCCTCGCACGAGTTCGAGATGGGTGGCTCGCCCGCCGAAGCAAGGAACAATCTGGGGTTCGCCTACGAACGAAAGGGCGACCTCAAGAACGCCTTCGACATGTACGCCGAGGCGGCGCGCCTGGATCCGGCGTCGACCAAGGTGCACAGCAACCTGGTTCACGCGGCCCAGCTACTGGGCAAGGACCTGCCGCCCGATCTGGTCAGCGAACCGGTGAAGAAGGAGGCCAACCCATGAATCCTCGTTTACGGCTTGTCGCCCTGGGTGCGCTGGCGTTGTGGGGTGCGCTGACGGCCACCGCCTGCGATCGGTCGCGCCTGACCGCCTCGCACGGCCGCGCCTACCGGGAGGTGTTCGCCCGTCAGATCGCCAACCCGACGGCGGGAACCAAGCCTTCCCAGCACAACGCCGGCGAGGGGCTGGACTCTCAGGAGGCGGCCATCGTCTCCAAGACCTACCGCCAGAACCTGGCGCCCAAGGAAGACGAGGCCACGCGCGGTCAGATGCTGTACACCGCGCCGCGGGCCGCTCAATCCGAGCGCGCGGAGCTTCCGCCGCCGTCTGTTCCCGAACGCCGATAGCAGGCGCGGGCCGCGACGACGAAGAGGCTCAACGCGCCAAGGGCGTGCACCGAAAGAATCATCCCCGACAATCCTTCCGTCGGTGGCGACCCCGCCAGGCGATAAAGCGTCTCTTTCGGAATCGACAGCAAGAACAGCGCGGCGAGCAGGACGGGACGCTGTGCGCTTTCGTCGTCGTCGCTGAACAGGAGGGCGAAGGGCAGGGCCAGCAGCACCACGGTGTGCGCCCAGGCCAGCGGATTGAGCAGCACGGCCAGCGTGGCCCACAGCGCGAACAGCGGGCGATCGGGCGGCGTCCGTCGCTGGCGCCAGGTGACGACGACGGCGACGGCCAGCAGCGCGGCGTTGCTGATCAGCTGCAGTACGCGGCCCAGCACCGGGGCATCAACCAGCGGCCGGGCGAAGGCACCGCCGATGAACAGCCGGGCGAACAGGCCGTGCAGGGACGCGGTGTTGGCGTACCAGGTCTCGAGGGCGCGAACATTGGCGCTGCTCTGTTCAACGAAGGTCAGCCACGGCGACAGGCCGGTCAGCGGCAACGTTGCCGCGATGATGACCGCCAGCGCCACCAGCGCGGTCCACGCGGCTCGACGGTGGCGCGCCATGAAGAATGGCCACACCGTCGCCGGCATCACCTTCAAGCTGGCGGCGGCGCCGATCCACAGGCCGGCGCCACCGGTTCGACCCGCGCCGGCTGACCGCCAGGCAGCGGCCACCATCGCCGCCAGCAGGATCGACCACTGCCCTTTTTCCAGGTTATGCAGCACCGGCGGCCACAGCAAAAGCGCCGCGCTCAGCGCGCCGACGCTGGCCACCGACGGGCGATGGGGAGCTTCGGACGCTTCGGGCCCCACGGCGCGCAGCAGGTTTGCCGCCAGCGAGACCAGCGCGACCAAGGTCAGCGCCAGCCAGATCGTGCTGGCCGCGTTGAACGACAGCGGCGCCAGCGGCAGCAAGGCCACCGTGGCCGGCGGCGGGTGCGGCAGATACGGACCGCCGTGCACCGGCACCGTCGGCGCACCCTCCAGCGCCGCTTCCACGTTGTGTCTGCCGGCGTCGACCGCGTATCGGCGATCGCCTCGCCCCAGCGCCCGCGCCGCGGTGAAGTCGCGAACAAAGTCGATGGGCGCCCGCGCGCCGGCGACCGCGTTCTGCGCCGGCTCGATTCCAGCGGAAGCCGCCGCGACCGCCGCCACCAGGCCGGCGACCACCCAGGTCTTCGTCTTTACTTCCACGTCCGTCGTCATCGAAATCGATAGGCGTGTCCGTTGCCGTCCACGCCGTCGGCGATGGGCTGAAACAGCGCTGGATTGTCGGCCATCCAGCGCCCCTCGATGGGATTGGCGCCCAGGTCGACGACGCGATCGACGCCGGCCGCCCGCAATCGTGCAATCCAGCGCTCTTCGTCAGCGGCTGCTTCCAGCGCGCCAGCGTCCCGTGTGTCGATGACCCGACCGTCGTGCGTCGGCGGAATATAGAAGACCTGGTTCTGCAGGCGCGTTCCCAGCAGCGGATAGCGAGCCCAGTTGTGGCCGATGCCGTTCCAGCCGGCGGTGGCCGCCACCACATGGGGGACGTTGTCGTCGACGCTTTGCCACAGCGGCCAGGCCGGCAAGCGCGCCGGGTGAACGTCAAAGACCGCGCCGGCCGCTGCCTGGGCGTAAACCTGATAGCGGACATCGCCGCGCACGCGATCCCAGCGCGGCCCCAGCAAGGCCAGGAGCGCCGCCAGCACCAGGCTCATCGGCATTGCCGTGGCCGGTCTTGGCATTCGCTGTCCCAGCCACCAGGCAATTCCCAGCGCCACCGCCCCCCATCCCATCATGATGAGAACGGTGCCCGTCGCTTTCCGATCGGCCTCCCCCCAGCCCGTGGGCAGCGCGGAAAATAGACAAAGCACGAACGAAACCCGCAGCAGCATCGCCGCCGCGCGACCGCCCCGCGCCGCCAGAAGCAGCGTGGCCGCCGCGACGAAGGGGATCACGAACCGCGACGCGCTGTAGATCCAGAACGTGCTCAAGGCTCGATAGGCCGGAAAAAACAGCACGGCCGGCATCCAGGCCGTCGACAAGAGAAAGATCGCCGTCGGTCGCAGCGGCGGCGTCCGCAAGGCGCGCGCCGCCGCCGGGATTGCCAGCAGCAGGGTGACAGGCAACAGCCAACCCAGCCCGCGCGGCCCCCACCACAGCTCGCGGCACAAGGCCCACGGATCGAATGTCGTCAGCTCCGCCGGCAAGATGGCCCCGGAAAACAGCGCCGCCAGTTCGGCGTTGCGTCCTCCCAGCGGATACAGGAACGATCCGTGCTCGCCTACCAGGCGCAGGTAATCGGGCGCCCCCACGAACAGCGCGGCCAGGGCGGCAGCACCCGCCGTCGCCCATCGCTGGCGCGCTGCGACCGGCCAACCGGCGACGCTGAAAAATACGACCGCCATCCCCACCGCGCCGACCAGCAGTCCGGTGTGCTTGACGGACGCCAGGGACCCCAGCGCCGCTGCCGCCAGGATGGCGTCGCCGGCGCGTCGGTGCGCGCACGCTCTGTGAATGAACAGCGTCGCCAGCAAGAATGCCATCAGCAACGTGCTGTCGACGTACGCCGCCGTGGTGTAGGCGACGACCGCGGGCAGAAAGGCGATGGCCCCCGCCGTTGCCAGCGCATCGCCGCGCCCGCAGCCCAGCGCCCGCGCCGCGCCGAAACCAGCTGTGAAACAGCCCAGCCACACCAGCCCGCCCGCCAGCGCCACCAGCCCGTCGCCGTGCAGGGGCAACATGGCCCAGGCCCACAGCAGCTCGGCGCCGATCGGATACGCGCTCAAGAACGACCACCAGTCGGGAGCCGCCTCGTGCACCAGCGTTCCGGTGGTCACCCACTGCCCCGGCTTGAACAGGTGATAAAGCAAGCTGTCATAGCCGAGAGGCGGCGTCACCAGCCCGCGCGCCACGCGCACGACGATCAACATGCCGCCCAGCAAGAACCACGGTCGCATCGCCTTTTCCGGCGCACCAGCAACGGCCAACAAGGCCGCCCGGACGTCTGAACGCAACCGCTGCGCGGTCTCTGCACCGCTGGGCGAAAATCGGAGCGCGGCGGCCAGGACCGCCCAGACCTCCAGCGCCGTGGAAAGTCGAAAGAGATGCAGCGCCGCCAGCACCCGAAAAATCACCGCGGACAGCCACAGCGCCACCACGACGGCGCCGGCGACGCACGCGGACAGCGGCGCATCGGGCGACAGGCGCGCCGCCACCGCATAGCCGCACCACCCAACCGCGGCCAGCAGCGCCAGCGCGCCGGCAAGTCGGGCTGCTATCTCCAGCGCGGACATGGTGGCCGGATCTGCCTCATCCGCTTTCAGTATCTCACAACAGCAGCGGCCGTCTGGGCGCGCGCCGATTGGATCGTCGTTGGTTCGCCGTTGGTTCGCCGGCATTGTCGCCGCTACAATTGAACATTCTCTCGCCGCTCCAGCTGACATCGACATCGCCGTCTCGGCCCGCCGTCGTGCCTCCGGCGCTGTTCCTCATGAGCCCGGCCTGGGACTTTCTGCTGCTGGGGCCGGGCGTGACGTTGCTGGTCTCGGCGGCGTTTCTGATCTTGATGGCCACCGCTCACGACGCGTCCGCCGCGCTGCTGGCCACGTCGCTGTCGATTCTGGTCGTGGGTCCGCACTATGCGGCGACCTACCGTCGCGCCTACACCTCGCGCGCGATCATCCGTGCCCATCCGCTGGTCACCATCGTTGCCCCCCTGATTCTGGCCGCCGCCGCGCTGGCCGCCCTGCGATTTCCCACCACGGTGGCGCCCGTCTATTTTCTGATTTACGTGGTCTGGTCCGGCTATCACTACTCCGGCCAGTCGCTGGGGCTGGCCATGATCTATCCCTTGCGCCAGGGCGCGCGGCTGGCCGCCGACGAGAAACGCCTGCTCGCCGCGCCGCTGCACGTGTCGTGGCTGCTGTCGCTGCTGGGCCTTCTGCGCGCCTCGGGATCGGTGCGGAACCCGGCGTATCAGATCGTGCGCGGGACGTTCTTCGGTTTTTCACTGCCCGCCTGGGGGCTGGCCGCCGGCGTGGCCGCGCTGGCCGCCAGCTTTTCGGCCGTGGCGATTCTGGCGGTCCGCCGTCGTCGTCGAAACCTGCCCTTGCCCTGGCCGACCTATGCCGTGGTGGCGACGCAGATCCTCTGGTTCGGCTGGGCCCTGTTCAATCCGTTCTTCAACATCATGCTGGTCCCTGTGTTTCACGGCCTGCAGTACCTGGCCCTGACCAGCTGGCACAACGCCAAGGAACGCCGCACCCTGACCGCCGCCACCGGTCCGCGCGCCTTTGCCGTCTACGCGCTGACCGTGCTGCTGCTCGGCATCGTGATCAATCCCGGCCTCTTCGCCCTCGCTGGCGGACTTCTGGGCGACGCCGCCATCATCAGCGCCACCGTCATCACCTTCGTCAACCTCCACCACTTTCTCCTCGACGGGCGCATCTGGCGGATGCGCGAATCGAAGGTGGTGCAGTCGTTCGTCGAGACGCCGTCCGAAGCGCCGCCCGCGCTATAAAACCTTGCGCAGAAACTGCCCGGTGTAACTGGCGGCCACGCGCGCCACGTCCTCGGGCGGCCCCTGCGCGATCACCTGCCCACCGCCCGGCCCGCCCTCGGGCCCGAGGTCGATGATCCAGTCGGCGGTCTTGATGACGTCCAGGTTGTGCTCGATGACGATGACGGTGTTGCCGGCGTCGACCAGGCGATTCAGCACCGACAGCAGCTGCGCGATGTCCGCGAAATGCAGCCCCGTCGTCGGCTCGTCCAGGATGTACACCGTTCGCCCGCTGGATTTCTTGGCCAGCTCCTTCGACAGCTTCACCCGCTGCGCCTCGCCGCCCGACAGCGTCGTCGCCGACTGCCCCAGCTTGATATAGCTCAGCCCCACCTCGCGCAGGGTTTCCAGCTTTTGCCGCACCTTGGGGATGTTCTCCAGAAAATCGCAGGCCTGGGCCACCGTCATGTCCAGCACGTCGGCGATGCTGGCCTGGCGATAACGAACCTCCAGCGTCTCCCGGTTGTACCGCCGCCCCCCGCAGGCCTCGCACTCGATGTACACGTCCGGGAGAAAATGCATCTCGATGCGCAGGATGCCGTCACCCTGGCAGGCCTCGCAGCGGCCACCTTTGACGTTGAACGAATAGCGTCCCGGCTTGTACCCGCGCGCCTTCGATTCGGGCAGGTTGGCGAACAGATCGCGGATGTGCGTGAAGACTCCCGTGTATGTCGACGGGTTCGATCGCGGCGTGCGGCCGATGGGCGCCTGATCGATGTCGATCACCTTGTCCACGTGTTGCATCCCCTCGATGCCGTCGTGGGGGGCCACCGGCGCCTTCGCCCCGTGCAGCTTGTGCGCCAGCGCCCGCAGCAGCGTGTCGATGACCAGCGTCGACTTGCCCGACCCCGACACCCCCGTCACGCAGGTGAAGACCCCGATGGGAAACGGCACCGTCAGATCGCGCAGGTTGTGGCCGTGGGCCCGGCGCAAGGTGATGTTCCGATTCGCCGACTGCCGCCGGTGCTTCGGTATCTCGATGCGCTTGCGCCCCGACAGATACGCGCCGGTGATCGACTGCGTGTTGCCCTCGATGTCCTCGGGCGATCCCGAGGCCACGATGCGCCCGCCCAGCACGCCCGCCTTGGGGCCCATGTCGATGACGTGGTCGGCGGCGCGGATGGTGTCCTCGTCATGCTCGACCACCAGCACCGTGTTGCCCAGATCGCGCAGGCGGATCAGCGCTTCCAGCAGTCGGGCGTTGTCGCGCTGGTGCAGCCCGATCGACGGTTCGTCCAGGATGTAAAGCACGCCCATCAGCGAGCTGCCGATCTGCGTGGCCAGTCGAATGCGCTGCGATTCCCCGCCCGACAGCGTGGCCGCCGTGCGATCCAGCGACAGGTAATCCAGGCCGACGTTGATCAGGAAGGACAGCCGGTCACCCGACTCGCGCAAGATTCGCCCGGCGATCTCCTTCTGTCGCGGCGACAGCGTCAGGCCGCCCATGAAGGTGTGCGCCTCGCGGATGGTCAGCGCCGTCATCTCGGTGATGCTCTTGCCGCCCACCTTGACGTGGCGAGCCTCGGTGCGCAGGCGCGTCCCCTGGCAGTCGTCGCAGACGGTCTGCGACATGTACCGGTGAAACTCGTCGTAGATCGCCTCGAAATCCTGCTCGCTGGTGCGCCCCTGCTCGCGCCGCCGCCGCTCGTACTCGTCGAAACGGCGCTGCAGGTTGGCCAGCACACCCTCGAACTCTTTCTTGTA
>JAXDMH010000672.1:0-5574 GCA_034666225.1 Myxococcales bacterium | reverse complement strand
GCGTAGGCCGGCTTTGCCGGCCGGAGCTCATCGCGGGAGGTTCGGAACCCGTCTGAGGGTTCCGATCTAGGGGACAGCGCGCAGGACGATGGACGTCGCCATCATGAAATCACCGGCGGCCCCGGCGCGCTCGGCGTAGAAAAGATCGAGTGGATATTCGTGACCGGCGGTCAATCCCAGGGCCGTCACGTCCAGCATCTTCGCCTCGGCGACGTGCTGGCCCGGCGCGCTGGCGGCCGCGATGAGAGTCCCATCAATGAAGACGTAGAGATCGTCATCCGATCGAAACTTGAACACCCCCTGGCCGGTGTACGTGAACAGCGCGTGCAGTTCCCCGGTGAACGCAAAGTTATGCATGTCGCCCTCGTCGCCGAAGGCGGTCATGAAGGACGTTCCATCGTCGATCGGAAAAAAAAGAAGGCGAGGCGTTCCCGTCGCCATGTCCGGCGTTCCAGTGTTGTGGCAGTCGTACGCCAGAAGGCCGTCGCTGTTTGTGGTCAGCATGATGGGATACGAGACTGCGATATTGGTGACCGGGACGTCGTGATACCACTGGTCGAAATATTGTTTTCCGAAGGTCAGCACGTTGTTCGCCGGCGTCTTGTACACGGGCTTGCTGTCGGGTCCCAGTGTGCCGGCGACGACATCCAGCTCGCTGGTGCGCATTTGGCTGTTATGGAAGGCCGGATTGGTCGTCGGGTCGGCGGCATCGTACTTCTTGAAGTCCCGGATCAACATGCTCAGCGCGACCGAGTCCGGCAAATAGACGCCGACTGTTCCCTGGGCTGCGGTGTTCGAACATCCGGAGGCGTGTCCGATCAGCGCTGCCGCCGCGGCGGCCCACAGCAAAGGGGTTCGGGCCCGGCGTGAAGATCGCAGCATCAGGGATCGGCCGTCGTCGCGCAGACCCTTTTCACCCGGTCGGTGAACGGCGAGTTCGGGTATCGAACGAGAAAGCGTTCCGCCTCGGACCGCGCCATGGTTGTCTGCCCCAGCTTGCAAAGGGCGGTCAGGTGGGCGACCGCGCGAACGTCCGCCAGGCGCCCGGCGGGAAACCGAACGGCGTATTCGTCGAGCAACCGCAGCGCCCTCTGCCAGTTGCCGTCGGCACCGGCCGCCTGGGCCTCCTTGAGGAGGCGCATCTCGCCGTCGATGGTCGCATCGGTCGCCGGGGCGTGTGTGCTCCGGGGCGGTGTCGAACGCGTTGGCGATAGCGTCGCCGAGTGTTTCGGCGCCACCAGTGGAGCGATCTCGGTGTCTGGCGCTTCGACCGCCGGCCTCGGCGCAGTCGGACCGATCGGCGCCGGGCGGGCAGGCGCCGGGTGGGCAGGCGCTGGCGGTGGCACCACGCGCGCCGGCGTCAGGCGCCGGGCGATTCCAACCGCCGCGACCGCTGGCAAAGCCACGAGACAAATGAGAATGAGCGGTCGAAACAGCGGCGCCGCCCAGGCCCGCTGAAACCAGCTGGGCGGCACGGCCATCGGCGTCGCCCCGTCGTCATCGAATTGCGGTGACGCTCCCCGGGCGACAGCGTTCTCAAGCTTCGCCAGCAGGCGCTCCTTGTGGGCGGACGACAGCGATTCGACGGTCTTATAGCGCTCCAGCAGCACGCGGGCGCGTTCGCTAGGCTCTTTCATGATGGCTCCTCCGTCCCCAAACGCCGCGCGATGTCCCTTTCGAACCGTTTGCGAGCCAGGCGGATTCGAGCATAAACAGTGTTCAAGTTGACGCCGAGCGCCTCCGCGATCTCCGGCGCCGTCATGCCTTCAATGTCCGAAAGATAGAATACGATTCGCTGAGGCTCATCGAGCTCGTCCAGGAACGAACGCACGACCTCCTCGGCCTCCCGACGGGCCAAGGCCTCCTCGACGTCCGTCCCGACGGTGTCAAGGACCAGCCCCTGGTGTCGCGTCTCGGTCCGTTTGTTCCCTCGATGGTAATGGCTGGCGACCTGACGGCTGATGGTGAACAGCCACGGGCGAATCAATCCTCGATCTTCGTATTCGGTGATGCGGCGGAAGACGACCAAGAACACTTCCTGAAGCGCGTCGTCAACGTCCGCCGAGGCGACACCGAGACGCCGCAACGAACGCCAGACAAAGTTGGCGTGCTCAGAAAATACCTGCTTGACCCGGACCGCCGGCGGCGACGCCGCGACGTCCTCTTCGCGGCGTTTTGCTGCCACGTTGTCCTTAGGTATCCCCGCCAAAGCCTGAATCCGTCACTGGTTGGAACAATTTCCTTGTGAGGCATCATCTTCTCACGACGGGGCCTCTCGCGATCCTGTCCTGTCGGCCGGTCGGTGCGCCGACCACGGCGGCCAGCGTCGCTGGTCCAGGCGGGCGCCGGATGATTGAACCGCATCGGCGCCTTCACTGCCGCCATCGCGGCGTCAAACGATGTTCAGGCGGCGCGACCCATCACTGTTCGATGATCACGTTCGCCGGCGCCAAATAGAGCGGGTCGTCACCGCCGCGGCGGCAGCGGCACGAAGCGAATGGCCTGGCCGCCGCCCGCCGCCAGCCGCAAGGTCAGCGTGTCGGCGCTGGTGACCTCTTTCTCCTCGATGACGATCTCCAGCGGCGCCGTCTTCCAGTGGGCGGCGCCGCCGTCGCGGTAGATCTGCGCGCGGTAGCGGCGCTGCGGCGTCAGAAAGCCGAGCGGCACCGAGAGCAACCGCCCTTCCTCGTCGGTGATGCTGCCCAGGTACCAGTCGTCGCTGCGGCGATCCTTGCGGGCGATGGTGACGTAGTCGCCGATCTCGCCGTTCACCACCACCGTCTCGGCCCAGTCGGTGGGGACGTCCTTGATGAACTGGAACGGCCGCGGGTTCGCTGCATAGTTCTCGATGCGATCGGCCGCCATCTGCAGCGGGCTGTACAGCACCACGTACAGGGCCAGCTGCTTCGCCAGCGTGCTCTTCACGCGGCAGCCGGGCTGCGTGGGATCCAGCGCGAAGATCCCAGGGGTGAAGTCGAACGGCCCGGACAACATGCGCGTGAAGACCAGCGCCGCCTCGTGGTCGGGATCGTTCACGGGGTGGCCCCAGGCGTTCCACTCCATCCCGCGCGCCCCTTCGCGGGACAGCCAGTTCGGGTAGGTGCGGCGCAGGCCGGTGTCCTTGATCGGCTCGTGGGCGTCGATGGAGATGTGCCGCCGCGCCGCCTCGGTGACCACCTTCAAGTGATGGCGGGCCATGAACTGGCCATCGTGCCATTCGTGGTGCACGGCGCCCGCGGCATCGCGCCGTTCGATCTGGTTGGCGTCGGTGACATAGCCGGTCTTCACCGAATCGACGCCGACGCTGCGATAGAGATCCAGCGCCGCCGCCAGCTGGTCCTCATAGTGGCTGACGGCGCCCCCGGTTTCGTGGTGGCCGATCAGGTTCACACCCTTGGACCGAGCATAGGCCGACACCGCCTTGAGATCGAAGTCAGGCGTCGCTCGCGCGAAATCGAAGCCGTCGCCGTTCCCCTGCCAGTCGCCGTCCCAGCCGAGGTTCCACCCTTCCACCAGCACGCCGCGAAAGCCGTTCTTGGCGGCGAAGTCGATATAGCGTTTGGCGTTCGCGGTGGTGGCGCCGTGGCGCGGCCCGGTGTTCCAGGTCCAGCGGTCAAGGTGCATCTCCCACCAGACACCGATGAACTTGCCTGGCTTCACCCACGAGACGTCACCCAGGCGGTTTGGCTCGTTCAGGTTCAGGATCAGATCTGATGACTGGTACAGCGCCGGCGCGCTGTCGGCGATCTGGATGGTTCGCCAGGGCGTCGCGAAGGGCGCCGACCGGCGCACGCGCCACCCCTCCGACGAAGGCGCCAGCTCGGCCACCAGGTGCTGCTCGTCGGTGCGACGCAGTCGCATCCCGGCATAATCGACCAGCGCCGCCTCGTGCAGGGCGATGTGCAGTCCGTTGCGCGTCCGCAGCGTCAGGGGCGTGTGCGCCACGGAGACCTCGGACAGCGGCGTCCGGTGAATCGGCAGCTCCAGATCGGCGGACTCGCCGGCCGGGATCCACCAGGCGGTGCTGGGGACGGCGACGCTGAACTCGGTCAGCTCGTCGTCGATGATCACGTCCTTCAGCGCGGGCTGGTCGGGGAACTCGTAACGAAGCCCGATGCCGTCGTCGAAGACCCGAAAGACCACCACCAGCTGGCGCCGGGCGCCCGAGCGTTCCGCCAGCCGCACGCGCAGCTCGTTGTAGTGATCGCGCACGAAGCGCCGCTCGCCCCACGGCTGCTCCCAGGTTTGGTCGACGCTGCGCCGGGCTTCGTCGACGACCGCCAGGTCGCGATCCAGCCGACCGCCGTCCTTCAGCACGAACCCCAGCCACGAGTCGGCGATGACCGGCTCGCCGAAGCGGCTCACCCGATAGAGCGGCCGGCGGCCCCAGGCGAAGTCGAGCTCGACCGCCAGTGTTTGTCCAGGCGAGACCACGCGCAACGGGTTGGGCGCCGCGTGGCTGTCGGCGCCGCTGCCGCTGTCCGCGTGCGCCGGCCCCGCCCCCGCCACCGCGAGCGCAACCGCCACCACACCCAAGGAACGCCACCGTCGAGAAGGTCGCACTGTCTTGCCGCCGACAATGCCACCTTTGCGACCGGCGCACAGTCTAGTGTCGTTGTTAACTGCACCACGGTGGGGAGGCGCGGGGCCTTGCGCCCGCCAGGGCCCCGGTCGCTACCAGAGATAGTTCGCGCCGAATCCCATGAATTCCAGCTGCTGGCTCTCGCCGCGGTGCCAGTGCGAGATCCAGTGCATGAACTCGGCGCCCAGCACCAGGCTGTTGCCGACGTGGCGGTACACGACGCCGTGGATCGCGGTGTTGCTGGAGATCAGGCTGCGCATCGGGCTGTTCCTGTCGTCGGCGGTCTCGCTGACCAGTGATCCGCCAACGCCGGCACCGACGTCCCAGTCGCCAATCTTGTACGTGCCGTGGGCCAGGTAGCCCTTGAACCCGCGCAGCTCGCCGGTGGGATCGACGGCCTGCCCGGACTGCATCGGCACGCCGGTGCCCAGCCCTTTGCCGCCCCACACCCCGACGCCCACCCGAAAGTTGGCCACCTCGATCCGCCCGCCCACGATCCCACCCAGCACGTTGGCGCTGGTCGACGCCGTGCCCATGGTCGGACGGCCCATGTACTGCCACAGCCCCTGGCCCATCAACACCAGCTTTCCGGTCTCGCCGATGGCCATCTCGTACGACACCTCGGCTTCGACGCGCGGGAGCGGCCGCAGCGTGTACGGGTACGTGCCGTCGTCCAGCGACGGCACTGACGGATCGTAAAGTCCCACCCGCAACCCGAAACCGCCGCGCGTCGGCATGATGTACTGAACCTGGGCGTTGAAGCCGGGAAAGATCGCCCCGGCGTTGACCGGCCCGCAGGTGATGGCCTGGCCGTCGACGGTGCAAGGGTGGCCCACCCCGTTGCCGTACGAATACATGTACACGCTGCCCGCCAGCGCGGTGCCGAAGATCGACAGCGCCCGGCCGAAGACGATGGTGCCGAACGATCCTTCGACCTGGGTGAAGGCTTCGCGGATGTCGATGCCGTTGCCCTGGGTCTTTTCACGATCGTT